>JAUIGH010000050.1 GCA_030429935.1 bacterium
TAGCGATTTCGTTCTTTTTTGATCGGCGCAAGACCACGCATTGGCTGGCGCCCATCGAGCGCGTCATGGCCCGGGCTGGGCACTGGCAGTTGGTCGGACCAATCAGCATCGTGCTGCTGGCTGGCCTGCTGTATCTGACATTGGACGATTCAAACCGCACCGCGATTCTGATGGCAGCGGTCTTTGGTATGGCGCTGCAGATCGGTTTACAGCTGATTGCTATGGCATTTCACCGCCGACAAAAGTCTGGCGGCGTCCAAATCGGTTGGGCGGCGTTTGTGTCGTTTATGTACCTCGAAGTCCTCGATGCATCATTTAGCTTTGACGGTGTCGTGGCAGCGTTCGCCATCACGTCAAGCGTGCTACTAATCGTTACTGGCCTGGGCGCCGGAGCCATCTGGGTACGATCGCTGACGATTTATCTGCTGCGCAGTGGTACGCTGCAAAAATACCGTTACCTGGAGCACGGCGCACACTGGGCGATCTTGCTACTGGGCTGCGTGATGATTGCCAAACTCTACGGCATCGAACTGGCAGAGTGGCTAATCGGCTCGATTGGCCTGATTTGCATCACGACCGCGGTGGTCAGCTCGGTATTTGCCGCCCGCAAGCCGGTCGACACTACTTCTGACGCTTAGCGGCTGGTAGCACCAGCGAAAATGTACTCCCCTGGCCCGGCGTGCTCTCGAGCTCGACTGAACCGCCGTGGCGACGGGCGATCATCTGAGCGATCTCAAGCCCCAAGCCATAGCCATGGCTACCGGTGTGTGTCCGAGCGGTGTCACCGCGATAAAAACGCGTGAATATCAGTTTTTGCTCGTCTTTGTCGATACCGGGGCCAGTATCACTGACCGATATCGCCCAGGTGCCACGGCGCAAGCGCTCAGTCGCTAGCGTCACAGTCGAGCCAGGATCAGAGTATTTGACTGCGTTGTCGAGCAAGATCGTCAAGGCTTGGGTGGCCGATGCGCTATCTGCTTGGACGCATTCGTTTTTGGTCTGATCATCGATAGCGATGTCGCGCTCCAGTGCCCGTGGCGCGATGTCGGTCAAGCTGCCAGCCACAATGTCATGAAGGTTCGTCGGTGCCGTCGCCAATGGCCTGTCGTCGGCCACTAGCTCGAGCATGGTTGTTGTCATACGCTGCAAACGCTGGACGTCGTCCAGGTTGGATTGGATGACCGCACGAGCATCTTTGAGCGGTAATTTTTTGCGGCGCAGGGCGACTTCATTGGTGGCCTGCATAGCAGTCAGTGGCGTGCGCAGTTCGTGGCTGACGTCGCTGACAAATCGCGTCTGGGCTTCGACGTTGCGCTCGATCGGATCGAGCGTCCAGCGCGCCAGCACGAAACTAAACGCAGCGCCAAATACCAGCATGACGAGATTTAGCACATAGAGCCGAACGATGAGGGCTTGTTTGCCTTCGGCGATTTGCAATCGCAAATACGCGCCGACACGCTCAGCTGGCGTGAACTCACCTTGTTCATCGATAAAACCACTGCGTGGCAACTGGCGATCCAGCTGATGCGCCGATGTCGCATAAATCACGATGCTGTAGCTCAGGCTCATCACCATGATGATCGCCAGATACACCAGCATCAACCGCGACGTCTGCGAGCGCCAAAACTGCGATAACTGCTCGATCACGCCGGCTCGTCCTTGATGACGTAGCCAAAGCCGCGAACGGTCTGGATCAGCGGTCGTGCATCAGGAAACGGTTTGTCGATTTTACCGCGCAGGTAGGTGATAAATACCTCAACGTTATTTGGCAAGACGTCAGCATCAAAATCCCAAACGTGCGAGATGATGTTGTTTTTAGACAGAATTCGGCCCTTGTTACGCATCAGATACTCCAAGATAGCGTACTCTTTGCCAGACAGTGAAATTTCGCTACCCAGCCGCCTAACGCGGCGTTTGACTGGATCGAGCGACAAGCCGTCAGCTTCGAGCACGCTATCCAGCGCCTCGGTCGGCCGACGCAGGAGTGCACGGACTCGAGCCAGTAAGACATCAAACGAAAACGGCTTGGTCAGATAATCATCAGCACCAGCATCCAGTCCAGTGATGATGTCACGCGACTGCGAGCGTGCCGTCAGCATCAAAATCGGCGTGTGATTGCCCTGTTTCCGCAGGCGCTCAGCGACCTCCACTCCGCTGAGCCCTGGCATCATGACATCCATGACGATAACATCGTATTCGTCCGCCTCGGCCGTGGCCAAGCCGTCGTCGCCATCATAGGCGACATCGACGGCGTAGCCTTCTTGCATCAAGCCTTCTTTGAGTGCTTGGGCGATCCGATGTTCGTCTTCGACTACCAGTACTTTCATACTCTCTAGTATATAACTATAGCTGAGAAGAAGCTTAAAAGATGCCTAGATTTGCTAAACCGGCATGGTCGGCATCTCTGGCCACATGTAGTGCGTGATGGCCTTGCCTTTGGTAGAGAGATGCACCCACCAATCGCCAGCCGTGCGCTGGATGGTGATCAAGCCTTTTTTGCGCAAGTTTTCTAAACTCGCCATGACACGGGCGCGCCGTATGCCCAGGCTGTGCGATAAGCTGATCAAATCTTCTTCGCCAGATTCCGAGATTTGCTGCAGTATCATCGCATCTTCGTTGGATAGATTTACGTGTGGGGTTTTCATGGTGTGTGAGGCTCCTTTCGTCATGGTTGCTATGTCCATAGTATTGACGCACATGCTTAAACCTGACTTAACCTGGCCACCTCAGTCTACCTCTGTAACTCAAATCTCCCTGGCGTCGGTGAGCCAGGGAGATAATGTTCGATCGAGTAAAGCTATCGACGTACGGCTTTCAAGATCGCCAGCAAGACGACTGCACCGAGGATAGCAGTCAAGATGCTTGGAATGTTTAGCGCACCATCGGCGACTTCGACGCCAAAGAGGCCAACTAACCAACCACCGAGTAACGCACCAACGATACCGACAACGATATTCGCCAGTAGACCCATCTGAGCATCGGTTTTCATGATCATACTTGCGATCCAACCGGCTAGTCCACCAACGACCAACCAAATAATAATACTCATAGTTACACACCTCCTTGTAAATTTATGTGTACCCCTAGTATAGCACTATTTACTGCGCCAAACGCGATTCGAGCTCGACCTGCCAGTCGAACCACCCCTGTGAGACCAGCCACGAAAGTATGGATTTATCAAATCCCGTTGCTAACATGACGCCGACGACGATCAACACCACGCCGACGCTACGGCGAAATATGCCATCTGGATCCATGCTCCAGCCTAGTCGTCGCACTAGTCCAGAACCTAGGGCTGCCACCAGACCGAGTGCCATGGCGAGTCCCGCTAGGAATACCAGTAGATACCCAACACCTGCTAGCGGTTCTTGTGGCAATATCACCGCCACGATCAACAGATACGTCGGGCTACAGGCACTAAATACCGGCCCCAGACTAGCCCCGAGCAGCACGTCGCCCCAGCGACCGCGCTCTTTGCCAGCAGCCGCCATGCCCTGCTGCGCGCGCAAACTCAGCCGCTCGCTGACGCGCTCCCACAGTCGCGGAAACGCCATCGTCACGCCAAATATCGCCACGATTACGCCGCTGATCACCGACCAGGCTGACTGCGGGATATCAATCAGTAGCGTGGTCGATTTGAGCAGAATACTAAAGAGGAAAATCGAGCTGACTAGCCCACCAATCACCCACCAGGCACTGCGCCGATTCGCGTTGACGCCACGCGCCAGCAGCACTGGTATCATCGGCAAGATACAGGGCGCGAGTACCGAAAACGCGCCGGCGATAAACGAGACAATGACCAGAATCATGCCGTGTTCTCGAGGATGACGTCGAGCGATTTGTCGCGGCCATACCCGACCCAGGTTGCCTGGGTTTCGCCCGATTGATCGACGCGGACAAATGTCGTTTGTGTGGTGACACTGTGGCGCTTTTTCAAATCTGACGCGGCATCGTAATCCACTTTGAGTATTTGAACGCCGTCAGGAAACTCACTGTCCATCAGCGCTTGCTCAAATGCTCGACACTCTGGGCACCACTCGGCGTGGAAAAATAATATCGTCGTATCGAATCCGTCAGCCGCCACTAATTCTTCATCATAATCGGTGTATCGCCCCTCGTTGACAACCGTCTCGGCTGATTCGGACGTGTCAGCTGGCTCATTCATACTGTCGGTTTCATCGCTGTTCTCGACAGATGCATCTTGCTGCTCATTCCGCCCATCTCCATTCGTATCCGCCCAATTCATGACAAACAATGATCCGACAATACAGAGCAATATTATTCCACTTAGCACTAGCCATAAGCCGTTTCGTTTCATATACTGAGTATACCATACGCAGTCGTTGCAATTATTACGACGGGCTATTTCATCTGGACTTGTGGTGTCGCTAGCTTTTTTTGTTGACTTCATGTGCCTATCATCATAAGCTCGTTCTTGTGTTTTTTGAAACCCTATATTTGGGAGGGTATGTCGATCAAACACGACAGTAATTACATCAGTGCTGCACAAAAATATCAGTATATCGCGAGCACAGGTATAAGGAGAATCGTTTATGAACCTACAAACCAGTTTAGTGGCGCTCGGCGTCATCAGTTCGATTGCGCTCTTATCGGCCCCAAATGCCGCCGCACAATCAGAATCAACAGACAAAAACAGCAAAGAAACTGACGCCAAAACCGTCACTGTGACCGTCGAACGCGGCGACACCCTGACGTCGATCGCTCGCGAGCACGACACCACCTACGTCACGCTCTACAACGCCAACAAAGACATCGCCAACCCGGATCAAATCGATATCGGTGACGAAGTCCGTATCCC
>JAUIGH010000007.1 GCA_030429935.1 bacterium
GTGCCGAATTGACGATTTCGGGCGGCACGAATATCGGCGAGACCAGTGCCAACAGTTTGCAAGTGGCAGGTGACGCCGCGATCCAAGGCACGACGACGCTGCGCAACCTCAGCGTGGCAGGCACTGCGTCATTTAGCGGCGCCGTCCAAACGTCACAGCTGACTGTCTCGCGCTTGATTTTGAGCGGTAGCGGCACACTCGAAGTGCCAAATCACCTCGGTTTTACTGGCCCATCACCGACACGCACACTCAACTCAGGCGTGCTGGGCGGTGGCAGTTCGGCTTCGATCAATGGCTCTGACACCTCTGGTACGGTCAACCTCAATTCGGGCAATAGTCCATCGGCCGGCTGCATGGTGCGCATCAACTTCCGCCAAGCCTACACCGCCACACCACGGGTCATCGTCAGCCCAGTCGGTGCTGGCGCTGGCGCTTTACAGTTTTATGTCGATCGTAATTCAAGCGGCTTTAGTATCTGTAGTACCACGGCTGCACCGGCCAATCGCGCCTTTGCGTTTGACTATTTTGTCGCGAGCTAAACGTCGACAAAGACGACCACGCGATCAGCTTTGACATGCATCAGTGCGCGGTTGATTTTGACGTCTTTTACACCAGAGCTAGTCTGGATTCGGATGGTGCACGGCACCAACATACACAGAAAGTTATGATGTTTGGGTAAGATGTCAAACGGGCCGGTTTCGTTGACCGCACTGATGCTGGTGGCTTCGCCCTCGAAGTAGACTTTAAATGGCGCATAGATTTTGACCGCCATCGCGCCTGGTGAAGTCGAGGAGGATTCATTGGTCGCTGTCTCCGAGTGAGTCGCATCAGGTTTGGTCATGATTCGCCTCGGAAGGTTGCTCGGTTGGTGATTCAGCCGGTTTCTCATCAGATGAGTCAACCGTCGCCGACTCACTATTCGTATCAACCTCTGTCGCGCCGATAATTTCTTCGACACCATCGAGGGTTTGTTCGCGCGTCATGTGTTCACCAGGTACGCCGGTGACTTTTTCCATGACGTTAAAGCGCTGTTTGAAAAATTCAATCAGTTGTTTGGCTTTGTTGTAGTCGTCGCGGTCTTCGGCCGACAATTCCGACTCGCCGATGATAGCGATGATGCCTTTGAGCGATTCGTATTTTTGCAAGATCGCTGTGGCTCGTGATGCCAGGTCATAGTGGCGCTGGCCGACGACTTCGGGTGTGAGCAAGCTGGATTTAGAGGCCAATATATCGACGGCCGGACGAATACCTTGCGCCGCAACGGCACGCGATAGCACGATAGTCGAGTCGAGCTCGTGCTGAATCATTTGCACCGCTGGGTCAGATAGGTCGTCAGCCGGCACATAAATCGTCTGCAGGGCCGTAATTGAGCCGTTGGCATTGCTCGCCAAGCGATCCTGAAATGTCTTGACGTCACTAAACACCGTCGGCTGATACCCACCCTCGGCCGGCGTCTGGTCGATGATAGTCGACACTTCGTTGCGCGCCTGGATGTAGCGATACATATTGTCAGCAAATAGCAGGACGTCCTTTTTCTGGTCGTCGCGGAAATGTTCGGCTAGCGTGATGGCACTCAGACCGATCAAGCTACGCTGCACCGGATTTTCGTTCATCTGTCCAAAGAACATCGCGGTGGTTTTGAGCAAATCATTGTCGCCCAGGGTCTTGTACAGCTCGTGACCCTCACGGATGCGCTCGCCGATACCAGCGAACATGCTAATGGCGCCAGAACCTTCGGCCACGTTGTTGATGATCTCCATCGTCAGGACGGTTTTGCCGACACCAGCACCACCAACGATGCCGATTTTGCGACCTTTGACAAATGGTGTAAAGAAATCCAGTACTTTGAGCCCGGTCTCGAGCACTTCGTCAGCGCGGCTCTCCAAGCTGGTTTCCTGAAAGGCCGGCGCAAATATTGCCCGTTTTGGCATCTGTTCCAGCGTCGCCGCATCGAGCTGCGGCTTGCCGTCGATCGGTCGAGCCATGGCGTCCCACACGCGCCCGATCATAGCGTCACCGACTGGGATCTCCAGACTACGACCACTGCGCCTGACGGCGTCGTTTTTGCGCACTGCGTAGTCGCCACCGATATTCAGACAGACGGCCGTATCGCCGTGTTCCAGACTGCTGACGAGTAACGGTGACTGCTGCTGATTATCGACGTAGAGCATCTCGTTGAGATTCGGCATGTCATCGACGAACTGAACTTTGATGACCAGGCCTTTCAGGCTTTTGACGATTCCGGTCGGTTTTGTAGGCTGTTCGTTCATCGTCTAGTCTCCTCCTGCGCGAATTTTTTTCAGTCCGGCCAAGCTTTCTTTGAGTCGGGTGTCGACCTGGCTACGTTTGGCGCGGTTATATTCGGTGTGTAGTTCGTTGGCGGTATCGACCGACCGTTCCTTGGCGGCCGACATGGCTTTGAATCGGCTGGCAACTTGGGCGAGGCGACTGTCATAAATAAACTGCGAAATCGTCAGCCGCAAAATCGAATTCTCTAGATAGGCCGCGACCGCGTACGAACTCGGTTCGAATATGTAGGTTTTCTCGGTGATTTTGTTGTCATCCAGTGTGTCGAGGTCGGCTACACGACCTTTGCTCGAGACGACTTCAGATAGATCGACATCGCGGATTTGCTGCTGCGACAGCGACACATAATCCTGATAAAAGATCCGACTCTTTGCATAGCGTTTAATGATGTCCATCAGCGGATCGACATTGATGTAATCGTGCTCGGGCAGATCAAAATAGTACGTCGCGTCGATATGAGCTTGCTTGAGTTTGAGCGCACCATGATGGCCGATGACGAGCACGTCGTTGTTCGATTCGTCGTAGCGCAGTAGAAACTGCTTGATCAAGCGCTGGTCGATGTCACCACTCAATCCGCCTTTGGCAGTGATCAGTATCAAGAGCTCTTTGTCGATCGGCGTTTCGTCTGGCGTGCGACCAAAATTAAACAGCACGTCGACACGGATTTGTTTGTAAATATTCCAGACTTCATCGAAAAACTGATTCGAAATCAAGACCTTGTTTTTGGTCTTGGCAATCTGCATGCTACTCAAACTCTCCAGCGCCGATGTCAGGCTGACAACCGAGCGGACCGAGGCTTCTTCGGCTTTGATCTCGAGTGGGCGACGCATTAGCTCTTATCCTTTTTGTCTGATGTGTCCGTCTCGGCATCGGCTGGCATAGGCGAGTCGGCTTGGGATTCGGCTGCAGTGGCTTCTTCGGCTTGGCGTTTCTTTTCGGCTTCAGCTTTGGCGAGTTTTTCGATAGCGGCTTTTTTGGCTTTGTCGATAGTCATGACTTCAGATTTGAGCTGAGCGGCTAGTTCATCGAAGTTTCCGTTCATCTCGTCGTCTTCGGATAGCCGAGCTGCATAGTCATGTACCTTAGCTTTCAGCTGTTCGACATTGATGATTTCTTCGGGCGCGCTCTCCAGGACGATATGCATCAAAAACTGCTGCTCGGCGACGTTATAAATCTCGCCGATCGATTGGTTCATCAGCTTGAACAATACTTTACCTTTGTCGTAGTCAGCCTGGGCCTGCGGGCTGAGTTCGGTACCAAAATGCGCGTATTCTTCGGCCGTTCTATAGCCAGCCAGCGTCAGGTTGAGCTTGTCGGCCAGACCTTTTTGACGTTTGTTCTGGCCGACACCACCGACACGGGTGACCGACAGCGCCGTCGAGACAGCTGGGCGCATGGTGTCTTTGAATATCTGCGCATCGAGAATCCACTGACCATCGGTGATCGACATGATGTTGGTCGGCAGGTAGGCCGTGATGTCGCCACCCGGCGCATAGATGATTGGGATCAGTGTCTGACTGGCGTGATTTGACTCGGTCTTGCCGCCGCGCTCCAGTAGGCTAGAGTGCGTGTAGAACATGTCGCCCGGATACGAGTCACGACCCGGACTGACGCCGGCAATCAAGGAAATCTCACGGTAGGCCTGAGCGTGCGCCGTCAAATCATCGTAAATCACCAGCGTGTCTTGACCCAGCTCGTGCCAAAAATACTCACCGTGCGCCGCACCAACATATGGCACTAGATAGGTGAGGATCAGTGATTCAAACGAGTTGGTTACCACGACGATAGCTTTATCGAGCGCTCCGTTGGACTCGAGGTTATTGACCAGTTCAGCCACATCACGCTGTCGTTTGGCGATCAGCACATAGATGACGGTGATGTCGGTGTTTTTTTGGTTGATGGCCACCTGTGCTGCCAGCGCCGTCTTGCCGACCTTGCTGTCGCCGAGCATCGCCATACGCTGACCGCGCGCCAGTGAATACTCCAGATCGAGAATCGTCACACCGGTCTCGACGGGCTTGTCGAGCAGCTCACGCTCGTACAGCATCGGTGCGCCGTGAAAAACATCCCATTCTTTGTCGGGCTGAATCGGACCTTTGCCGTCGATCGGTTCACCAAAAACGTTGATCACTCGACCGACGAACTGCTTACCGACTGGCGTCATGATGTCGTTAGCCTCGATGACACAGACAGCACCAATCTGCAGTGGCGAGGCGTCGAGCTTCATGACGACGGTGTGGTCTTCGAAAATCTCGTGTACGTAGCCGCGGGTATCGTCAGCGAAGCGCACGGTGGCATGGACGTTACTCGGCTGCAGCCCGCGGACTTTGACCATGAACGAATCGATACCGACGATTTCACCCACCGGATTACCGTTTGCTACCAGCGCCTCGAATTTATTAGCGCCCTGCACCGATCGCCTCCACCGCTTCGTTCAACAAATGCCGACCCTCAGAGAGTTTTTGACGCACGCTCAGATCGTACACTCGATTAGCCGTCCGGATATAGACGCCGCTGATCAACTCTGGCTGGAGGCCGACCGTCACCACACTCATCGGATGGATCGATTGTCGTAGCCAGGCGACTAGTGTCTGCAAACTATGCTGGTCGGCGCGGGTCGCAAACGTCATGTGGACGACGGGCAACGTGTCTTTGAGCGAACGCAAGCGTGTGATCAGCTGAGTACGCGCGGTACTGTCGCGAATATCGAGCTGATTAGTCGATACAAACGCTTCGACCAGTGGCGATACGGTCGGTGGTTGCGTGGTTTTGGCACCTACTCTGGCCTGGACGCTCGCTGTGGTCAGATCAGCATCGAGCTGTTCGAGCTGATTGATCAGGTGTAAAAAATCTGCTCGCGTCACCACCTGCTCCGGCAATACAAATTGGGCTGATTGAGGCTGGCTCATAGGCGCATATCCTGTACCATATCGGCTTTTGATTCTTCGAGCCGCTGCATGATCGATGGCAACTGTGACACCAAATCAGATTGCTCGCCGAGCGCGCCGACTAGGTAGTGCTCGATGATCCGCGCCAGGTTGTCGTTGATTGTCGCCGTCACCATCGCTTTGTGGTCGGCCACGGTTTGCTCGAGTTGCTGAGTGAGCTGTTGATGATATTGTTGCAGCGTCTGGGTTTCTTGCTCGAGTTGGATCAAGGCTTGCTGCTGGGCTTGCTTGGTTTGATTGACTCGGGCCAAGTTCTCTTGGTAGACGCCCGAGAGCTGCTCGGCCTGAGCCGATATCGTCGTCTCGAGCTGTTGCTCCAGTTGCTCAGCCTTAGTATGAGCCGCTTCGGTGGTTTCACGCAAATTCGCCAGCAGCTTGTCTTGCTCGGCCTGCGCATTGGCGACGTGGGCTTTGTTGTCTTCGAGCGCCGTAATCATCAGGACTTCCTGGCTGGCGACCGACTGTTGCAGCGACGAACTGAGCTGTTGGTATTTATCGGATACAGCCTGAGCGTTGCGTGTTAGCGTCTGACTCATCTGATCGCGGACATCCTGGGCTGTACGATCATAATCAGCGATTCGCTCAGTCAATTGCTCGGCGATATCTCGATTGGCGGCGCCGACGGTGACTTCGACTTGTTTCATGACTTGCTGACGCAAATCATCACTGACCCGTTGCAACATAGCGTCGACATCGCGTTTGAGATCAACTGCGCTGGCATCAATCAGCTGCATGAAGTGGTCGCGACCGGCTTGGCGCAGTTCATCGCGAAACGATTCATTGAACACTTGGCCCGCCACATCAGCAGCCACGTCATCATCCGATGGCGGTTGTGGCTTGGTCTGTTTATTGGCAAAAAGCCCCATGTTGTCCCACCCTCACTCACGTCATAATCTTAGTAGTAAATATACCGCAAACAACCCGATGATGACAATCAGGAAGCTGGTCAGAATCACTTCGGCCAGAGCGCGGAAAATTGATTTTTTGGACATTGGGTTACGACCGATCGATATCACGCCATTGCGCACACCGGCGTACAGCACGATAATCGCCGCAACCAATGTGACAACTGTGATGGCCATACTGAGATAGATACGGATTGGGCTAACTTCTTTTTCGGCGATCGCTTGACCGATACGGCGCAGCGGCTCGGGGATGTTGGCTTCGGTCGACTGCTCGTTCGGGTTGCGTTTGATATCGATCGTCACCGGTACCGAACCGAGTTTGACGGTTTTTAGCTCGCTACCACTGTCATCACGCAGCGTTGTCGTGCCGAGCGCTGCACTGGCCTCGTCAAAGCTGCCGAGCGCCCGACCCAGCACAGTTGATTCGTCAGTACCGGCTTTCATGGCTACGCCATTGATCGCTGACATCGTCAGATAATCACCAGAGGTGATATCGCCGGCTTCGGTGCTGACCAACACATCGTAGGTTCCCGATACGGCAACATAGGTTTCGTTGTCGAGTGATTCGCTCGATAACCGGACCGAGAGTTGTTTTTCGTCGACACTGACGCCGAACATGTTTTGCATGTTTGCGCCAGTGGCCGGCTCGACGGTTTTACTACCTTCGCCCGCCAATTGCACGATAGTCCCATCGTCGATCGGCCTAGCTGCTGCGTACCCCTGGACACTACCGCCACCATAGTCTACCGCCCAGACGCTGGCTCCCACTAGTAGTACGGCCAGACAACTGATGATTCCGGCGCTGACTCCGCCCAGCTTCATGTTTATTTACACCTCGTTTTCGTTGGTTGCTTTACCTCTTGTCAGTATAGCATATGCTTTACCGCGTTCGACGCGCGGCGCACTGAGGTGCATACGCCCTATACAGCTTGTGGTTTATAGCACAATTGTGGTAGGATACAGCCAAGCTTTGATGGACCACCACACGTCATAAGTGAAACAAATATTACCTACTCCAACAGGGGTAAAACACGAAAACATGACAGTGTGGTCTCACCTATCCACTATTTTTAACGCGTGGCGTACACTTTTCCGAATGCGTACAGCCGTTGCTATTGTTGTGCTAATTACAGCGCTAATTATTAGCTATTCGGCACAGGCGGTCTCGACGACGCGCACCTTGAGTTTCCAGGGCCGATTAGCCAGTTCGACGGGTGCGATCGTACCTGATGGCTACTACAACATCCAGTTCAAGATTTATGACGGCGGTGACGGTCAAACGGCTGGCAACCCCAGCGGTAGCCTAGAATGGACCGAATCACACATCAACGACGGTGGCACCAGCGGCGTCCATATAAAAAACGGCCTTTTCTCGGTACAGCTCGGTGCACTGACGCCATTTGCAGATAGCGTCGACTGGGATAGCGACCAACTCTGGCTCTCGATGAACGTCGCTGGGACCGCCAGCGACTGTACGACGTTTGGTAGCGGCAGCTGTACAGCCGACGGCGAGATGCTACCGATGAAGCGCATCACCGCCACGCCGTATTCGATCAACTCCGGCGCGGTCGGCGGAAAGTCAGCCGATCAGCTTGTCCAGCTCGGTCAAGGCACGCAAACTGACGCCAGCGACTCGGCCAGTATCGACCTGAACAAAACCGGCACGGGTGATCTGATGCGACTTCAGTCAGCTGGCAGCGATGCCTTTACGCTCAAAAATGGCGGTAGTATCGAGCTCGGCGCCACCACTGACCAATCGATTTCAGTCGCACAAAGTGCTGCTGGGGCCGGCACTTCGCTGACGCTCGCAGCTGGCGCTGCCGCCACTAGCAGCAATCAAGCTGGTGGCGATCTGGTGCTACAGGGCGGTGCTGGCGACGGCAGTGGCGACAGCGGCAGCGTTATCGTGGCCGCAAATGGCGATTCGGCCGTGACGTTCGACGTCCAGGACACCGCAAACCAATCAGTCTTTAGCGTCAACACCATCGCTGGTTCAGTGACTGCCAGCGGCATTACATTAGCATCACCCGACATGACGACCGATCAAATCAGCACCGACAATGATTTAGCAATTACCTCTGCTGGCGACATGACGTTGAGTTCAAACACCGGGCAACTCGACCTGCAAGCCAGCGCTATCGACCTCGATAGCGCCAGTGTGTCACTCGGTGCGGCGAGCTCGACGACGACAGTGCGTGGTAGTTTCCAGACCGGTACGCTCGATACCGCCGACAGTTCGACATTGGCCATCGGTAGCACCAATGCCGCCGCGGTCACTATCGGCAAAGCTACCACCATCGACGCCAGCCTGACTGTAGCTGGCGCTGGTATGTTCAACTCATCGTTGGCGGTCGTCACTGATACCGATACACCAAACGCCTTTAGCGTCCAAAACGCCAGTGCCGTCAACCTATTCACCGTCGACACCACCAATAACCGCGTCACAATCGGCGCCAATGACGCGACTGGCACCATCCTAGTACTCGACGCCAAGACGACTGCAGCCGATCCGACTGGCACCAATGGCGCCATGTACTACAACGCTGCCATGGGTGTATTCCGCTGCTACCAAGCAGGTGAGTGGACCGATTGCGTCACACCACTGCCGGTATCGGCGGTAGCCGACAGTGACACCGAAGCCACGACATCAACGCCGATTGACGTCACCGACCTCGGATTTACGCTAGCTGCCAACACCAAATACCACTACAAATTTGTCCTCAAACACGAAGCAGCCGCGACGACAACTGGCATCGGCTTTGGCGTCACCACACCAGCCACCCCAGTCGCCAACACCTGGTGTGTCAGCACCAACGCCGGATTGACCAGTGCGACCGACGGCAACTGGGGATCGTACTGTGGTGTCGGTGATGCAACGTCGACGACAACCGGTAGCGAAGCAGCCGCCACTGAATACACCTCGACGATGGAAGGCTACATCGAGACCGGTGCAACCGGCGGCGATCTCAAACTGCGCATGAAATCAGAAGTTGACGCCTCGACCACCATCAAATCTGGCTCGTTCGGTGTCCTACAAATCGTCAAATAATCTTAGTTCAGCTTGCGGGCTTGCTTGGCTAGATCAGTCATCGTCGCTGTACTGATAGCTCCGGTCGAGGTATAAAACACCAGCGCATCGCCAGCGTCGAGCAAATACCGCGTGCCCTGACCAGCCGATAGGTTATACAATGTTCCGGCATCGGTGGCAGTCGTCGCAATCGACCCACCTTCGGTCATCTGTGCCATATCAAATCCGGTCGGTCGCGGCTGCACGGTGACGGTGATATCACGAGTCATATCGCTGTCCTGGCGATACTGATAGGTGAGTGTATCACCGGCCAGCTTCGTCTGATCGGCCTGCAATCGATAACCCTCTGGCGCTCGTGCTGCCGCATACACCGGTACACTATCCTGTCCGACGATATCCGCCGGCAGTGGCGTCCGCTGCGACCACAGCCACCAACCGATCGCCAGTGCTACCACCAACCCAACGAGTCCGATACCCCAAGCCCTGATTGCCGATCGGCGTGAACGGGGTGAGACCGGTTGTTCCATGCGTGTACCTCGCTAATTGTTTGACCGATAGTCAGCTATCAGCTGACTGACGCGACCATCAGGTTTGAGATCTTCAAAAAACAATACTTGTTCGCGATTGATCACCATGGCATCCTCTGGACCATGGACTTCCTCGCCCAGTTTGATCAGTTGCATATCACCCGCTGTCGTGTCTTCGGGATTTTCACTCACCGTCTCGCTCGATGCGTTGGATTGGATATAAAACACATCAGTCAAACGCATAAATTCATCATCAACAATCTCGAGTTTACCGAAGTACACTTGCCCGCTAGCAAAGAACACCGCCTGCTGCTTGTCACTATCGATCACCGCTGCGGTCGAAGCGAACATCGTCGTCCAAACAAACCATCCAACGACAATCAACACGACAACGCTGAGTATGCCACCGACGAGTAGCTTGATTGGCGGTTTCTTCGCTGGTTGAGACTGACGTGGCGGCGGCGAAACCGGTCGCTGTGTCGGTTCTGGTGATTGAGGCGTCACTGGTTGCTGCTGTGGCTCCGGCTGTGGTGCACGTTGTGGTTGCGCAGCCGCACGTCGGTTATTCATCAGTTGTGACGTCCGTGACGGACCACCATCTAGCATCGGTTTTTCTCCCTGGGCTCCACCCGAGTTATACGCTTTATCATAGCATAAGCATGTCAATCTAATCTAGCTATGCGCTGTGTGATTGAAAGCTAAATGGTAACGCTGGCGACGCAGACGATCGTTACAACCGCCCCGGCGACGTAGTTCAGCCACAAAAATCGCTTCCAGCCCGCCCGAGCTGAGGACGCCGTCTGATCAGTGATATTCCAGTGCCGCGTCACGCTCCAGACGTACAACAACCCCGCAGCAGCGACGATCCACGCTACACCGCCGATCAGAGCAACCAATCCTGCCGCCAGCAGGTACATCGCAGCCGCAAAACGCACCGTCCGACGTGCACCGATGACCGTGGCGACCGAGCCGATACCGGCTGCCCGGTCTGGCTCGACGTCTTGGACAGCGCCAAATGCTTGGCTAGCGACTCCCCAAACAAAGAACGCCGACGCAGCAATCCAGCCAGCTGTCGACGCTCCGACCAAGCTATAGGCGTACAGCAATGGCCCGACAAAATGCAGGCTCGATGTTACCGAATCTAGAAACGCGATTTCTTTGAAGCGCAGCCCCGGCGCACTATATGCCAACACAAAAAACAGCACGCCGATTAGCACCAGTACACTGCTCAGCGATCCGAGCAGCGCCAGCGCCACGGCGCCTGGCAGCGTCAGACCCACCGATGCCATGATGATCAGTCGATGATAGCGTTTGGGCGTTACGGCACCTTCGACACCGCCTTTGCGCGGATTGTTGATGTCCGACTCGTAATCAAACACATCGTTGATTCCATACATCAGTAGGTTGTATGGGATCAAAAAAAACACCGTCCCGATAATCAGTCTCGTATCGACTCCGCCACCCATCATCAGATAGCCGGCCGTAAATGGATACGCGGTGTTGACCCACGAAATCGGCCGCGATGTCACAAACAGCAGCTTGAGTCTGTTCACGCCTGCCTCTTTTCCAGCCAGAGCCACAAGCCCGGTATCACCAGCCCAGCAACCAGCGCATAAAAGAAATCTTCGATCGGCGCCAGACCGAGTCGAACACCCAGATAGTGGTCTGAATTATAGGCCACAATATCGGCATAGATGATCAACGAATCAAACACCGCTGTCGTTACAAACAGTACGACCAACGTCCAACCGATTGCCAGGTTCCAGCGCAGCGCACCGAGCCGCGCCAGCACGATCAGCACCACCGCCAGTACGATGAGATTGAGTAGTAGATACGTCATCATGATTGCACACCCCATCGATCGATCAGTCGATAACACACCAGCGTGAAATAGCATAGAAACGTCAAAAACAGCAGTTCTTCGAGAGGAAATTCCGGCCCCAGGTAGATGCCGCTCATGTACTGCGATTGCCCGCTATAAAAAATATCCAGAGCAATCCCGAATATATCCCAGATAACGAACAGCACCACGCCAACGCCGATCACCAGCGCAGTCCGCCGCGCGTCATACCACGCCGCCAACTGGTAGCGATAGTCGATCACAGCCATACCCCCCAGGCTGATCAGCAGCGCCGCTAGATAGCTCAGACCGATCATGCCACCTCCTCTCGCGTCAATGGACCGTGCGTGCGAATACTATGCATCAGTTTATAGGTTACTTGAGCGCTAATCAAACACATCGGTAGCCCGATGCCCGGACGCGTCCCGGCACCGACGTAGTACAAGTTTTTGACACGCCGACTGCGATTCGGCGTCCGAAACAGCACACTCTGAGAAAGCAAATGCGATTCACCGCCAAACGCATTACCCATCCAAGCATTGTATCGATCCGCAAAATCACCCGGCGCAAACTGATGGCGCGTCACGATACGTTGGCCGAGATCAGGAATATCCAGCTCGCGTGACAACGTGTCAATGATCCGCTCAGCTAGGTCGTCTCGAGCTCGATCATCGAGTTCGATCCCAGCTGGTAGCGGCAACAATACGAACAGATTTTCGTGGTCAGCAGGCGCTAGACTGGCATCGGTTTTTGATGGGTTACAAATATACATCGATGCCGATGTAGGCACCTGATGGGTCTCGTAGATATCGCGGAAATTCTCGCGCCACTTCTGGACAAAATACAAGTTGTGATGCTCGAGCTGCGGCAACCGTCCGCTGACACCCAGCGACAACAAAAACGCGCTCGGCCCAGGCTGGCGTTTGGACCAATACGCTTCGTCAAAACTACGGTGCTCGGCGGCGAGCAACCGCGTCTCGGTATGGTGCAGGTCGGCGTTTGACACCACCTGGTCAGCATCGATATCAGTGCCATCATCCAGCCGAATACCGATCGCATGGCCGTCTTTGACTCGTATTTCACTGACACCCTGGCCGTAGTGATAGCGCACCCCGTAGGTTTCACCCAACGCCTGCATGTCTGTCGTCAGCGATTGCATACCTCGAGTTGGGTAATACACACCGCTGCGAAAATCGAGATGACTCATCAGCGAATAAATCGCCGGCGCCTGAAATGGTGAACTGCCCAGAAACACCATGTGATATTCGAGGAGCTGCTTGAGACGCTGATCGTGGACGTATGTCGAGACATGCCGGTCGAGCGGTCGGGTGATGAGGCGAAGTAACTTTGGCAATTGCCCGATCATCGATGCCAGGGGCAGGCTTCGCCAGCCACGAAATGTACTATACAAAAACTGCTCTACAGACGTGGAATACACGTCGGTGCTTTGATCGACGTAGCGTCGTAGCTGCTCACCAGCGCCGGCCTCGATCGACTCAAACATCTGGGCGTCAGCCGCTAGATCGCCCTGCACCATGACGGGCTCGTGACCCTCGAAAAACACTTTGTAGCCTGGCGTAAATCGTTTGAGCGCCAATCGCGACTGCGCTGATTGTCCGAACAGCTGGTAGTACTGCTCAAATACTTCCGGCATCAGATACCACGACGGCCCGATATCAAACGTAAAACCGTCCTGAGTGATCGCCGAGATGCGACCACCAGCCGTTTGGTTTTTTTCGTACACGTCGACCTGATGACCACGCTTGGCCAGCAAATTAGCGAGCGCCATACCGCCGTAGCCGGCGCCGATGATTATGATCCGTCGGTTGTTAGCGTTCACGCTGATCGCCTCACCATCTGGCGAGCTAGCAGCCACGCCTTTTTCCAGTCTGGTACACGCACGCGTCGTAATGTGATTTCGCTAACCGGTGTGTTTTGTAGCACCTCGAACAGTTCGTAATAATAGGCGTAGCTGGTAGCGACGGCTCGCCTGGCGCCTGCGGGCAGATGATCGATGTCGGCCCGAGCCCGCTCAAAGTCTGTGGCGATGTCCGCGACGATTGCGGCTTTGTCAGATTCGGAAAAGTTTTCGTATGTGACGCCCGGAAAATACATCCGGCCGAGCTCGTCGTAGTCCTGTTTGATATCGCGCAAAAAATTCACTTTTTGGTACGCCGAACCCAGCGCCCGAGCGCCAGCTTGACGTGCTGAGTATGCGGTCTCGTCGCCATCGACAAACACCCGTAGACACATCAGTCCGATGACTTCGGCCGAGCCGTAGATATACGTCTGGTACGCGTCTGTGTCATAGTTGCCCGGCTCGATGTCCATGCTCATACTGGCAAAAAACGGCTCGATCAAATCATGGCCGATACCGTAGGTTCGGGCTGTGTCAGCAAAGGCGTGCAGCAGGGGATTCGTCGAAAACCCAGCGTCAATCGCCTGGTAGACGGCCGCCTGAAACGCCGCCAACTGCTGCGCCGCGTCAGGACCGCGATAACTATCGACGATCTCATCTGCCAGACGAGTCATACCATATATGGCAAAAATACCCGGCCGGATCCGCTCATCAAACAGCCGGGCACTGGTCGAAAACGACGTCGAATACCGACGAGTCAGCTCAGTCGCGAGATGATACGACTGGCGGGTGTACTGCTCCACTTAGGCCTGCCTCCCGCCGATGATAGATTCGAGCACATACATCACATGCTCGTGACGTGCATCGTCGCGTAACTCCTCGGCCGCCTGACGAGCCTGCGATAGATAATCTTCGGCCAGTTGCTCAGCTTTTTCGCGCGCACCCGATGCCTCGATATCGTCTCGCAATTGTTCCAACTGGGCGTCTGATACAGCTGTCCCAAATGCTTCGAAGCGCGTGGCCTGCTCGTCGTTCATCAGCGATTGGTGGTATTCGATCAATATTGTCCGCTTGGCTTCGCGTAGATCTGCCAGCGGCGGCTTGCCGACTTTGGCCTGGTCGCCGTAGAGTCCGAGTATGTCGTCTTGGACCTGAAAGGCGATGCCGAGATTTTCGGCAAATCGTGTCAATCGGTCGACCACCTGCTCGCCCGCGCCCGCACATATTGCTCCTGACACCAGCGGTCCAACAAAACTATACCCAGCTGTTTTGTAGCGATAGATCATCATCGGATCAAACGCGATATCGCGGCGAAATGACGCCTCGATATCCATCATCTCGCCACCGATCACTTCGAACACCGATCTGCCAGCTTGCTGACTGAGCGTCTGTCTGACATCAGGGGCGACATCAGCCGACGCGATCAACTGATACAGCTCTGAGAGTAATACATCACCGGTCAACACGCCCATGCTATTGGCGTAGTGCGTCGCGGCCGGCTCATCGACATGGTGACGATATGCCTCACGGTACATTCCATTGATATTTGGCGCACCACGCCGCATAAAATCTTGATCAAACACATCATCATGCATCAACATGGCGGTGTGTAGCAATTCTTGACTGAGGGCGATCGGGACAATTCGCTCGTCCAGCTGGCCATAGCCGACCACTGTCAAAAACGGCCGAAATCGCTTGCCTCCCGCTTCGATGACTGTGCCGATCGATCGCCACAGCTCGGCGTACTCGCGGCTGATCACCTCGGCCTGTGCTATCTTGCTGTCTAGCAGCGACCTGATCTCGGTCTCGACTGTCTGGCGGGTGGTGGCAAATAGCTCATCAGATGTCATTACCTGTAGTATAGCTCATCAGGTGATGATTTGTATGTACGGCAAATCGAATACGAGAAAAAACTGAGCGACTAAAACAAGCTGATGACCCAGGCAGCGACGAGTAGGCGTAGCAAAAGTTCGCTAGCAGCGATGCCAATTTTGTGCCAGACGTAGCCTTCGGGCGCACCACCAAATATCTGCGCCGATGCTTCTGTCGGCAGCGCAAAGCCCAGCCAGACCAAAAACGCGATCCAGTACGGCGATTCATTTGGCATCATAACCATCAACAGCGCTAATACGTAGGCCGACACCAGGGTGAACAGCAGCTGCACGCCGTACCATGGCCCCATCGCTTTTGACATTTCTTCTTGCTTTGCTTTACTCAGCTTGTCAAAGCCATGAATCTTACCCCACAGATTACCGAACACGACTGTATACCAGACCGCTCCGACGACAAACATCGCCACCGTCGCGACCACCACTGCTACCAGATTGACTTCCATATCCCCTCCTAGCTTTATGGAATCAGTATACTACTTTTTGTCGAGATATTTGCCAGCGATGCTGAGCGCAAATGACGGCAATATAATAAACACACAGACGGCCAAGAGACGAATCAAAAACTCCATCAACGGCGTGTCGGGCGTGTCCGGACCACCTGATATCAGTACGAGCGTGATGCCGATCAACCCAAAGGCGACCGAGGCGATGATAAATATTTTGGTAGCAATTTTTTGCATATAATCACTATAGCAAAGACGTCTGCCGGCAAAGAGTCTTCAATTGATTTTATGTGGTCAAATTGCTACAATGCGCTCATGTATAGTCGCCGAGATACCGCAGCCTGGCAATCTGGTTTCACACTCGTCGAACTTTTGATCGTCATTGTTGTCATCGCCATCCTAGCCGCGATTGCAACAGTTTCGTACAACGGTATCTCAGATCGCGCCATCGAGACAAAGATGGTTAGCACCGCCAACACACTCGAAAAAAAGGTCAAACTCAAAGCCGTAACTGACGGCAAAGCCTCGCCGACCAGCAACCCATCGACCGCCGAACAGACCCGCCAACACTATCAGATCGATGACGCTGGCGACAACATCGTCGTCACCACGCACGCCGTCAACGGAGCCTGCGTCGCCAGCCTATCAGACACTTGTGACTACGAAGATCCGATATACGACCGCAACGACATCGTCCGAATGGAAATTTACTCCGAAGGAACCAGTGGTGGCTGTCAATCAAGCGGCGGTGTCCTAATCTGGCACCCATGGCTGACAAAAGAAGACTGGAACGTGATCGAAATTCCAGATGATCCCGACCTCGGCGTCGGCATATCTTGCTCAGCAGCCGTATAATTTCGATAGGGCATGTTGCCAGTATCAAAAACTCAGCGGCGCATAAAATAATTTTTGCTACGTAACCGACAGCTGGCGCAGCTCGCGAATTCGCATGGGCTATCATCACGTACACGACGAAGCCAAACCATCTGGAGCTAGCGGACGAAAAGCCATCGCCATCGCCGGCGATACACAAGGTGATATCGATACGGTGAGCAACCTCATCGACAACCTCGGCTTAGACCCACTGCCGATCGGCGCTCTCGCACATGGTCGTACATTAGAGCCAAGTCAGCCCGCGTTCGGGGCTAATCTGAGCAGGCAAGCACTGGCCGAATTGCTCGGCGTGGCAGTCGATTAGCGCTTTTTCGTGTCAGGCTCGCGCGTCGGAAAGATCCCGCGAAACGACCGATACGCGCTACTGCATCAATTCGGTATGTCTTGATTTTCAACCGAAATCTTAAAATAAATTTACTGAGACCGATAGCGCTCAAGTGCTTCTTGTCGTGCTGCTTTATGATCGATGATTGGCTCAGGGTAGTCCTTGCCGATCGTGCAGTTGTATTCAGCCTGTTCGTCGTCGCTCATCTGCCACGGTTCGGAAAGATAGTTGTCCGGCACGTCTTTGAGTTCAGGCACGTAGGTTCTGACGTACGTCCCATCCGGATCGTATTTATCACGCTGGCTCGATGGATTGTAGAGCCGCCTGAACACCGGTGCCGGATCGACGCCGACGCTGGCGATCCACTGCCAGTTGCCGTTGTTGTTGGCCATGTCGCCGTCCAGTAGCCACTGCATGAAATGCGCCTCGCCTTCACGCCAATCGATACCGAGATCTTTAGTGAGGAACGAACCGACAATCAGCCGCCCGCGGTTATGCATCCAACCTTCACGGCGCAGTTGGCGCATGGCGGCGTCGACTGCCGGATAGCCAGTTTGGCCGTCTTTCCACGCTTGCAAACTTTTCTCGTCTTGCACCCATGACATATCGCGGTAGCGTTCCTGAAACTCTCGGCCAGGATGCGGATAGTGATAGAGCACGTAGTAATAAAATTCACGCCACGCTAATTGGCGGTGCCAGGCACGAGCGCCGGCGCTGTCCGGCAGCTGGGTCTCGATCTCACGTGGACTGAGGCAGCCAAAATGCAAGTACGGGCTGAGGCGTGACGTCTGATCGGCGCCCATGTCGTTATGCGTCGAGCCGTAGTCATCGATGTTCTCATCTAAAAACGCCGACAAGGCGTTGCGCGCTTCGGTCTCGCCGCCGGCTGCTGCGGCGTCCGATAACTCGGCTTTGGTGGTCAGATCATCCAGAGCGGGCAGGGATCCGACCGTCAGCTGCGGCAGGCTGATACTGTGCGGGGGCTGAGCGACGTCGCGCCGCCGCACGTTCGCCCATGACTTCCAAAACGGCGTAAAGACTCGGTACGGATCGCCGCCCGTTGTCTTGATGTTCATCACACCCGTTACCGCCAGTTTGCCGCCGAACGAGCGCGCTTCGATATCGTGCGACTTCAGCGCATCCTCGATTTGCTTATCACGTGACAAGGCGTAGGGCGTAAAATCCCCGCTGTAATAGACGGCTTTTGCATCGCTTTCTTTGGCCAGCTCTACCAGGATTGTTTCCGGCGAGCCGCTGCGCACGACCAGATTTCCGCCTTTTTCCACCAGGGAGTGTTTCAGATCTTTGAGACACTCTAGCAAGAACCGATTGCGGTTCGAGGAAGCGAATTTTCCTTTGAGAATACGCTCGTCAAAAACGAACAGCGGGATGATCTGCTCGGCGTCCCGACAGGCTGCCGCCAACGCAGGATGATCATGCACGCGCAGATCTGCGCGGAACCAAACGATAATCGGACGACTAGACATAGTCCCACTATAGCGAATTTCGTGTCGATGATCTGGTTTTGCTGTGTCAGGATGATATTTCCGTCGATATATCATCTGCGTTCCCTATTTGTGTATATATTGACATATTTCTATCTATCGATATATACTACGGTCATGAATACCGCAGCTGTATGTAAAAGTCTGGCCGATGACACGCGACTCTCGATCGTACGACACTTGGCGAGCCAGGTTTCGAGTGAAGTTCCCTGCCAAGACATCGTCGGCGACTGCTCACTGGCCCTCGGCCTGACCCAGCCGACGATGAGTCATCATTTCAAACTGCTGGTCCAATCCGGCGTCTTGTCAGAACGAAAAGTCGGCAAGCAAAAGCTTTATCTGCTAGAGCGCGACCGGCTCTACGACCTGGGCATCGACGTCACCAAATTATAATCTACAGGAGAATTCATATGGCTACCCAACCTACTTCAGCTGCTTCAAAATCATCAGATATCCTCTTCGGCCTTGATTCATTCGGCGATTTACCAACCGACAAAAATGGCGACGTCATGTCCCATGCCGCGGCCATTCGCCAAGTCGTCTCTGAAGCGATGTTGGCAGACAAACTTGGTATCGATGTCATCGCACTCGGCGAGCATCACCGCGAGGATTTTTCGATCTCCAGTCCAGAGACAGTCCTAGCTGGCATCGCCACCCAGACGAGCCGCATCAAACTAGCCAGCGGCGTCACCGTGCTGAGCTCGGATGATCCGGTGCGGGTCTTTGAGCGCTTCGCGACCGTCGATGCCTTGTCGAACGGCCGCGCCCAGATCATCCTCGGCCGCGGCTCGTTCACGGAATCGTTTCCGCTGTTCGGATTCGATCTCAGGAACTACGAACAATTGTTCGAAGAACGCGTCGAGCTGATGGCAGAAGTCTTGAAAGAAAAACCGGTCACGTGGAAGGGCAGCACCCGCGCGGCGCTCGATGCGGCGGACGTCTTCCCCAAAACCGAGTCAGGCCGCATCCACACCTCGATTGGTGTTGGTGGCTCACCACAGTCCGTGGTGCGCGCGGCCAAATACGGATTTCCGCTGATGCTGGCGGTCATTGGCGGCTCGCCGGAACGATTTGTCCCCTACGCCGAACTCTATAAACAAGCCGCCGCCGAGTACGACACGTCTAGTGACGAAATCGGCATTCACTCACCCGGCTTTATTGCTGAGACAGACGAAGAAGCTATCGAGATCGCCTGGCCAGCCCACAAAATTAATTTTGATCGCATCGGCAAGAGTCGCGGTTGGCCACCAGTCAGACGTGATCATTTCCTCGAGGAAGTGAAACACGGATCCCTCTACATTGGCTCGCCGGAAACTGTGGCGCAAAAGATGGCGCGTACGATCAAAACGCTCGGCGTCAACCGCTTCGACCTGGTCTACGGCGGTGGTCCGATGCCGGCCACAGCGCGCACGCGGATGATCGAGCTGTATGCTACCCAAGTGATTCCACGAGTGCGCGAATTACTCGAGGAAACATGACGGCAGCTCGACCGACCATCGGTATTATCGGCGCGGGCAAACTCGGCGTCGTGCTAGCGCAGTTGGCATTGGCCGCTAGGTACGAGGTTCGTATCGCTGGGTCGGGTTCGCCCCACGCGATCGGTCTCAGCATGCGCGTGCTGGCACCCGGCGCCCAAACTATGACAACGATCGATGTCGCGAGCTCCAGCGATATCGTCATTCTTGCCTTGCCGCTTCGTAACTACCAGCACCTGCCAGTCGATGCATTAGCAGACAAGCTTGTCATCGACGCCATGAACTATTGGTGGGAAGTTGACGGAGAAAATCCAGCGCTGAGTGATCCAGCTTCCTCGACGAGTGAGCTTGTACAAGAGCACTTGCACAAATAGCGTGTCGTCAAAGCCCTGTCACACATGGGCTACCATCACTTACATGATGAAGCACGACCGGTCGGGACTGCAGGTCGTAAAGCAATCGCCGTAGCTGGTGATGATTCGGCTGATGTGCAGACTGTCAGCCGTCTGATCGATACGCTTGGCTTTGATCCATTGCCAATCGGCAATCTCGCACGTGGTCGCAAACTAGAACCAGGTCAGCCCGCATTTGGGGCCAACCTGGCTATTGAAGCACTCGCTGAATTACTCGACGTCTAGCGCTTCTTGGTCGTGACTGGTTCGCTTGGTGTCAGCGCGGCGACCAGGTAGATCAATAGCATGCCGAGTAGACCGTAAACTACCATCGCGAATAGCGCTGAAAAGTCGATTACTGAACCAGACGCCAGCTCACGAGTTGGAAAGATACCGCGAAATGGATCCAATAGGACGCTGCTCGACTCATATACCCACTGCACGAATCCATTGCTATCGTTGGCGCCAAATAAACGCAGTACCACGCGCAGCCCCAAGAACACTTCTGCTATGCCGACAAAAAAGTTGATGAATCCAGCTAATAATCGTCCGATCATGATATGTACCTCCCCGGTTATTACGTGATCGCTGCCTTCCATTGTACATTGAGTGCTATGATATTGTCATGAAAGGAGCACTATGGCAGAAACCAATAACATCTTATCGTGGACGCTATTGAGCGAATGTCCCATCCCAGATGACGTCACACCGTTGCTCGTTGGAAACGAAAAACCGATTGCGGCCTACAAGACTCTACGCGATAGCGCTGTGTTTACGAACAAACGACTCATCGTTCGCGACGCACAAGGCATAACCGGAAAAAAGGTTGAGCTCTATTCACTTCCATACTCCTCAATCTACATGTGGTCATCCGAAAACGCTGGTACGGTCGACATTAACGCCGAAGTTGAATTATGGACTCGTGCAGGCCACATAAAAGTCAAACTGCGAAAAGGCATAGATATTCGAAAATTCGACAAGATCATCGCCAACGCATTACTTTTGTAACACGTACGGTGCTACTCACCTACAAATATGATTATCTGGCAGGAGCCTAGATCCAACCCGTACACTTGTGGCTGGTTCACTTCAAAGCGGTGCTAGTACTCTAGGTATTACGACTCGTCTGATTGGTTGTGTTTGTGCATGCTCGAGCCGACAAACAGCAACCACGCTCCCGACACGAGATACACAATGCTTAGAAGCATGAAACTCGCAGCGAGATAGAGGCCAAGTTCACTCCCAGTCATGAGCAAAAGCGCACCACCAATTTGTCCGAGGTAGGTGAGTATGCCGAGCGTTACTCGCCGCTTATTGACACCGATACCGGACGGCTCTTTGGTTCCCTCATTATCAAATAGCCCACGCAGGTAGATGACGAGGCCGATTCCTGCCACGAGCGCCCACCCACCGCCAAGTGTGAGGTCGGTTTGTTCGCCCATCAGCGCAAGACCGCTGACGAGGAGAATTACCATAAACCCAGTCATTGTGCCGATCGCGCGCGTTCGCTGCGTCGCGTCTTTAAAGAATGATGCCGAATTAAGTTCTAAGGCCACGAACACTAACCCGGCGAGGACAGCCGAGGCGTGTGCCATTACTGTAAAAATTCTGCCCAGTGTGTAGGATCATATGCGTGCATGTCTCTACACTATACACTGTGATAGCGTTGGACAACGCAAAGTAATAAAGCGATCTAAGTGTATTTTGCGCTGATCTTAATCGCAAGTCCTGATCGAGTTGCCTTCGAATTCTGGCACTTTTCGACGCTCTGCCTCCTCACTGGTGAGTGCATAACCATTACGATCGATATCATCGATCAGCCACTGCATTTCATCGATCTCGCGTCGCTGCGCTTTGATGATGTTTGTCGCTAGCTCGCAGACTCGTTTGTCTTTGAGCTCGGCGTTTTCACTGGTCAAAATAGCGATCGAGTGATGCGGAATCATCGCACTCATGTACGACGTGTCCTGGACTGTTGTCTGACTCCGTACCAGCATCGTACTGAGGGCAAATACCAAGATACTACCGAGGATGATACCCAGATTGATTTTGGTATTTTTGTACATACCGAGCATAAAACCCAGCATGACAATTGCCATCGTCGACCCCATCAAAAGCGTCATTAAAAACCTCGTTTCGCTCCACTCAACGTGCGATAGTTGGTAGGTGTTCACATACATTACACCGTACATGACCACCATCGATGTAGCGATCATTACCCCGAACCGCAGGTAGTTCCTCCGTTCGCTATGACGATTCGTCTCAGTGCGTTCGTTCGTAGTACTAGGCATGTCAGTCCTCCCCTCATGCTTTATACCTCTATTGTATCAGCGGCGTACAGTCCGATCGGAACATGTAACAATTAGTACACTATGCGACACCAGGTGCGTCGTCTGGTCCGCCGCGAAGTTTGCGTTCTTCGAGTGCGAAGACGAACACCGCACCGGTCGCCATCAGCACCGCGGCCAGGATAAACACCTTGTGAAGGCTGTCGCTAAAGGCATGTGTCACCTTGCTCGAATACTCGGCTTGGGCATCAAAGAATACTTGCTGCTGCTGCTCGCGCTGTTCGGCCGGCAACTGCTCGGTCTGCGCCGTAAAACCATCGCTAATCTGCCGCTTGACGTCGACAGTATTGAGCGTCAGCAACGTGTCAGAATTATCCAGGCTACCGATGCTCTGGATCTGCTCCGAGCCAGCCAACATGCGCAGGTAAGCATCGTCCTGCTGGATGTTCGGACCCAGCGCCGTGGTGATGCCACCAGTCAGCAGCGCACCGAACATCGCCACGCCGATCGTCGAACCGAGGCTACGAAACAGCTGGCTCGAGCTGGTCGCCACACCGAGTTCTTTTTGCGAAAATTCATTCTGGACCGCCAGGGTAAGCACCGGCATAACGATACCCAGTCCCATACCGAGGAACAGGATGATGAAGGCTTCGGTGACATAGCTCGACTCCGGCACCAACATGACAAGCATCAGCATGGCGACGGTCGCCACCACGATACCGGTCTGCATGAATATCTTGTATTTGCCGGTACGCGAGATCACTTGCCCACCGATGATCGACGTCGCCATCAGCCCACCGATCATCGGCAGTAGCATCAATCCGCTCTCGGTCGGGCTAGCACCAAAGACTTGTTGGTTAAACTGCGTCAGGTACAAGATCGCGCCCAGGAACGCCGCACCGAACAGCGTGGCGATAGCCATGATCTTGGTAAAGTTGCGGTTGCGAAAGAAATATAGCGGCAAAATCGGCTCCTCAGCTCGTCGCTCCAGCGCCACAAATCCCACCGTGGCCAGCGCCGCAATCGACAGCAGTATCGCGCGCAGTCCAGCCAGCGACAGGCTGGTCGATTCTAGCAGCCCCTGAAATACCGTCTCGGTATTGTCGACCGCCAGCACGAGCGTCGCCAGCGCCACCACCAACAGACTAGCGCCGTAATAGTCGACGCGCGGTTTCTTATCGTGTTTCAGGCGTGGACAATAGATGGCGATGACGATAAATGCGATGATCGCGATCGGCACGTTGATATAAAACGTCCATCGCCAATCCGTCGTTAACCCAAAGAACATACTGCCATCCGTCAGATAGCCACCCAGCAGCGGACCGATCAGAGAGCTAAAGCCGAATACCGCGCCGATGAACCCCTGCCAGCGCCCCCGCTCACGCGGCGAAAACAAGTCACCGATGATCGTAAAGGCGTTCGCGGTGATGATACCACCACCGATACCCTGAAAGGCCCGGGCAAATATCAACATCTCGATGCTACCCGCCGCACCGCTAAACAGCGAACCGACCGCAAAGATGAACACGCCAACCAGCAACATGATACGTCGGCCGAACAGGTCAGATAATTTACCGGCGATCGGTACGGTGACGGTGGTCGTCAGCAGATAGGCCGTGACAACCAGGCTGAGCGACGAAAACGCATTGAATTCTTCGACGATCTTGCCTAGAGCCGTCGATATGATGGTCTGATCCAGAGCAACCAGGAACAAGCTGGCCATGACCGAAGCCATGACAACAATCTTGTTACGGAGCGGCATATGGTGGTGCATTTAGGCGGATTCAGTCTGTGAGTTATCGAGTACGCTTCTGAAATCTTCGACGCTTTCGGTGGCTTGGTTCACCATTTCGCGCAGCTGATCCTCGCCGATAAAGCCGATCATATTTTTTTCTTTGATGCCGAACACATACAAGCGATCACCGGTCTCGATGCCCAACTCTTCGCGTGCATCACTCGGGATGACGACCTGGCCTTTTGAGCCGACCGTCGCGACACCATACAGTTTTTTCTTGTACATACGTTCTCCTGCCATTTCAGCTAATCTGCTTCTATGGTATTACAAGTATGAAATGTATGTCAAGTTATACTTTAGTTTATTGCACTCCTCCAGGAATGAAACTAATAATAAATTTGTCGATCATTAGTGCACCTAGCACGAGTAATATGATGACTATATTCATTACGTCCTTCCATCCTTCTTTATCGAAAAAGTAACCAAAACGACGTACATAATCTTTTTCGTCCGTCAGATCTCCACCACGGACATTATTATCGCCATATTCTTCCATGTACTTACGCGTTACCCGCCCTTCATATAGTTGAGCTCGCTCTAAATCACACTCACCCAAGTCCTTTATATAGTGGATCTTTACAGGCTCGTACTTTTTCGTCCAGCGCGCTCCGGCAAAACCTGACTTGTGCTGAATGTACCGCTTCTCTACAGATTGCGATGTTATTCCGACATACCACTTGTCTTGCTCTAGCTTTAGTACGTACAGTGTCCAGTGCTTATTCATTGCCCTTCAGCTCATCAAATTTTGCTTGCATGGTTGGATTGCCTCTAGTCAGCTTTTTAATTGTGAGGTCCTGAGCTTTGTTATTAGCGAGGCGCAGGTTGTTTTCGCTTGATAGCAGCGCAGCTTTTGTTTTCTCGAGCTGCTTGATAGTCTTATCGATACCATCGATTGCTTCACTAAATCTGCGGCCAGCGAGTTCGTAATTTTTGCCAAATGCAGACTTGAAGTCTTCCATGTTTTCTTCGAAGTTTGTGATGTCGACGTTCTGTGCGCGGACGACAGCCAGCTCGTTTTTGTACTTCAGCGAGTTTAGTGCAGCGTTTCGCAATACCGAAATGATCGGGATGAAGAATTGCGGACGAATGACGTACATCTTCGGATATTTGTGGCTCATATCCACGATTCCGCCGTTATATAGATCGTTTTCGCTTTCGAGCAGCGTTACGAGTACAGCGTATTCACAGCCTTTCTTTTTGCGATCCGCATCAAGCTTAGCTAGGAAATCTTCGTTCTTGTGTTTAGTCGCCGTCTCGTCGCCTTCATTCTTCATCTCGAACATGATGCTGATTATCTCAGTGCCATTTTCGTCGGTCTCACGGTAAATGTAGTCACCCTTCGTACCGTCGCTCGCATCATTGTCTTTTTCGAAGTACGCGTTGGGAAATGCGGTAGCCCGCAGTCTGTTGAATTCGTATTCGCAGTGTTGCTCGAGTGTTTCGCCGACCATCTTGGTAGATAGTTTCGCCTTCATGTCTTTGTAGTAGGCAATCATTTCGTCCTTCGACTTCAGATCGGACTCGTATTTGTCCTTCAGCGATGATTCAAGCAGTTTCTGCTCAGAGTCCTTGACTTTGAGCTCATAAGCAAGCTCGTCACGTTCCTTCTCGAGCTTACCAACAGCTTCGGTAAGGGCAAGTTTGCTGTCCGCCGCAGATGAATCTATCTTTGCTTGAAGTTTCGATATTTCAGCGTCTTTTTCGGCTTTCAGTTCATTCAGCGCTGCATCACGTTGTGCCTTGAGCTCGGCTAGCTCTGAGTCCCGCTTGCTTATATCCGCTTGCAGCTCGCTCTTGGTTTTTTCCTCCGCTAGCTCTACGGCGCTGACCTTGTCCTTTTCGGCAGTCCGTAGCTCTGACTGCAATTTGGCGATCTCGGCATCTTTCTCGGCTTCGAGTTTGGTGAGCAGCGTCTCTTTTTGCGACCGTAATTCTGCTAGTTGAGAATCCCGCTTTGCCATGTCTGCCTGCAATTCGTTTTTTGTTTTTTCTTCCGCCAGCTTCACGGCGC
>JAUIGH010000051.1 GCA_030429935.1 bacterium
CCGAGCAGCACACCCCAAAAATACAGCGCCAGGATAATGCCCGACACCAACAAAATCGCTTCAGAGATGCGATGATGCCAAAAGCGAGTCAGCTGTAACGGCTCGATAGTTCCCTGCCCCCTAGTTAGTGCTAGTGGTTAGTATGACGGATTTGAGGTGAGATAACAAGACTGCAGAAGAACTGTCTACAAAAATGTAGTCTGATTGGTCTCGTCTTCTTCGTCAATATTTGTGATTTCAACTACGCGGAGCGTTGGCTTTTTGAGCGGTGCGTAGGAACCTTTTTGAGTTGATATTCTTTCTACGGTAGCTTTGATTCGCACGTAGCCAAACAGCATATCCTTGAGGCCTTTGACTCCATTCGACCCAATCGGATAAGCTTTCAATATCCGATTGCCGTATGAAAAACCTAAAGTGTTCGTGCGATCGTTTCCTTTCGTTAATTCTCCTTCAAGCTCATATGTTTCACCATGTTCTAATTCAGGGAAAAGCACGGCCTCTTTATCAGCGTTGTCGCTCTTGTCAAAAATTCGTCGATTTGCGTAGGATATAACTGTTCCGCTCTCGTTGCTTGTGTCTGGCTCGAAGGGACCATCATTGATGTACATTGACGAATTTTTATCTACTAGGCTGATAAATTTTTGAAACTGGCTCGGTGAAGTCGCTCGATAATGCTCAAGATCCTTCTTTGTGACGGTCATTTCCTCACCTTGTGAGTTAGTAAGGACAATGTTATTTATATCGATTGCCCGTGCTTGATCTGATCGCAAAGTTTTAGTTTTCATGAGACTGCCCATGTGTTTAGCGATTTCGATAACAGAGCGCATTGCATTGATAGATGCTTTAGCTATGTCTCCGCTGGTTTTGTCACTTACGTCATTCTTAGCAATCTTTACTGCAGCCGTAGTTGTGTATGCAGTAAGTGGGACGCTGATGTAAGGGTTTGTAACGGCTAACTCAATAACCTCGGTGATCAGTGAACCAGGTGATATTCTAACGGCAATTCTACGCCTTTTTGAAGCATTGTCCGGATCTATCCGATTGGCATAAAACGACAGCGCATCTTCTAAACCACGAAGGTAGTCGGTTGCTTTAGCGAGATCCGTCTGACCGTGACTAACAGACTCACCTTTTATGTATACCGTGCCTGCTGCGACACTTCTGCTTTCATCACCGCCATCCATTCATGCATACTATAACATAAACAGCCATTATAAATATGACACTTCGGCTAGAAACTTGTGCAATATGCACTTAAAGTGGAGTCCAGCGGGACTTGACGCATGACCTCACAAGGAAGAACGCATGGGTGATAGAGCTATAGCAGCTCTATCACCCGCCACATCTTGTCAGATCAATATATTATGACATGATTGGATCCTTAGATCGATTCCATTCGCTATACGAATTACCACGAAAAAAGCCCACCTGTTAGATGAGCTGACTTCGTGGTGACCTCACGGGGAATACTAAGGTATATTGCGCCGTTGACAAGCTAAAGCTTGTCGGGCAATAGCGAACCGCCCGGGGTTCAATTCCACACGAATAAATTCGTGCAAGAAAAAATGTTCAAGCAGAAGCCTGAACATTTTTTCTTGGTGAGCCTAGAGGTATTTTTTTAGAACACCTTTTCGTCGATTTATTTAAGCTCCGAGATAGATTCAGAGATCTTGGGATGGTTATTAAAGATGGCAACATCTATTTGCCAGATTTGGAGAGTCGTAAATGACCATTCGCTTTCGTCCTTTTGGACTCATCAGCACAAACATACATTTGTGGAGCGAATACGACAAGCAGACATGGGGTTATAGGAAAACATCACGAGGGTCGTGAACCTAAGGTTTTAACCCATATCCACTTGCCATACTCGCTCAACGAACTAGGACACGGCCAGCGTGTAGTTCTGGCCGTTCCAGAAGCGCCCGGTTCCATCGGAGTTCTCGTAGGGAGCGACACCCATGTCAGCGAGGAACCAGTCCTCGTGCACGAGCTTGCCGGCGTAGTTGGTCGTCACAACCGGCACCATCCAGGCGTCGGCCTGGCTGTCTCCGTGGTACTTGGTCCCACGCCGGAACGGCTCCCCGTTGATGATTGCCCTGTTGGGGCGGGAGCCGCGACCGTAGCGGATGTTGTGTCGGCGGATGTTCAGGCCGACCCTGAGGTCGTCCATGTTGAGGGCGTCCCCATGGAGGGGGCTCCTCTCGGGGAGGTCGGTCACCTTCATGGCCACCTCGACGTGGAAGCCGTCATCCGGCCCACTGAACGTGAGCTCATCGATGAGCTCCTGGGTCCTGGTGTCCCTGATGCTGATCCGGTAGTTCCGCATGGTTGTTCCCTTCGGTATCCTCTGGTGTGGAGATCTCTCGCGTGTGCGAGCGTGTGTATTCCTATAACACACAAGATGAGGTGCAGCCACATTAGTATAAATGTAGCAGCAACTCATCTTGTGCTTGTCTGCTTGTCAAAGTGCTTCGGAAACAAAAATACTCTTGTCTCGACGAAACATAAGTATTGTAGCATAAATGGTATTAAATGTCAATATGGTGACCTCACGGGGAATCGAACCCCGATTGCAAGGATGAGAACCTTGTGTCCTAACCGTTAGACGATGAGGCCAAATTTTGAGTGAAATGAAACCAAATGTGCTTGCATATTTGTTCATTTCCGAGAAATTTGGAGCTCATATGGTCGCCAACGGTGATCCATATGAGGTTGTAGGTTGACGTAAACCGCCGAACAACCGTCTCATCCTACCAAAAATCCCCGCCCCTGTCTACGCTGTATCTCGAGGCGGTAGCTGATCCAGTTCGGCGACCAGTTCGAGCAATTTGCGCGGTGTGATTTCGGCTTTGATCAGGTAGGCGTCGACGTCGTGCTCCATGGCCATGCGCGATTCGTCGTCTTGGTCAAAGTTGGTCAGCACGATGATACGGCTGTTTGGTACGACGTCTTCTCCCCCGCCCCGCAGCGCCTTGAGGATGTCGCTACCGCGCATCTCGGGTAGCATGATGTCGAGCATGATCAAGTCGTATTCTTTGTTGCGCGCCGCCACCAGCCCGTCGGCGCCGTCGACCATCCAGTCGACGTCATAGCCGGCTTTTTGCAGGCTGCGGACGTACATCTCACCGATGAACCGGTCGTCTTCGATGCAGAGAATTGATTTGATAGCCATAGTTTATCCTCGGTATTTCGCGTGATTTTTGATCCAGCTGCCGCCGGCCGATCGGAGCAGCTCTTCGTTGCTATTATCGCTTGCGGCTAGTTTTTCTGCAACTGCTGCGTAGATCGGCACGGTGAAGCTAAATGTCGAACCGCGGCCGTCTTCGGACTTGACCTCGATTTGGCCGCCGTGGCTCTCGACGATGGCTTTGCAGATATACAAGCCGATACCGGTGCCAGCGACGGTCTCGCGTGAGCGGTGTGAGCGATAAAATTTGTGAAACAAGTTGCTAACGACGTTTGATGGCATACCGATACCGCGGTCGATGACGTTGACGCGGACGTAGTTGCCATCGGCCGTCGCACTGACGGTGACGGTACCGCCTTCGTTGCTGTATTTAAGCGCGTTGTCGATCAGGTTGGCGAATACTTCCGACAAGCTCGACATGTCAGCGGCGACGGTCGGCAAATCAGCGGGTAGCTGGACGTCTAGCACGCGGTTTTGGGTGCTGGCACGCAGCGCCATATCATCGCCGATACTGCGGTAGATGTCGACCAGCGCGCGTTCACGTAGGTGCAATTTGAGGTGGCGACGATCGTAGCGCGAGGCGTTGAGGATATTCGAGATGTACGTGCTCAGACGGTTGGCCGATACGGTCAGGCGGCTCAATAGCGCCTGGTGCTCGCTCGATCCGTCGTCGGCTAGTTCTTGGGTCAGGACGTCGAGGTAGCCGCGAATAACCGTGACTGGGCCGCGCAGTTCGTGGGCGGCAAAGGATATAAAGTCGAGCTGGTCGTCTTCAGGCTGGTAAGCGCCTGTCCGGTCCATCAACACCGTGAAGGTTTCGGCCGCGTGGCCCTATTCATACGAGACGCTGATGTCAAATATCAGTCGCTCTTCGTCGCCGATCATGCGATCTGGGATGCGCTGCCAGGTCATGTCGGCTCGGACTTGGTCGACGATGCTAGTGTGCCAGGCGTCAAATGTTTGCTCGGCTTCGAATAACAACGCCAGGTGTCGGGCGCCAGATTCGTCGGTGGTGACGGGTGCGTGTTGGCTGGCGTAGCTGATGGCGCCAGATTGGTCAAAGATGATCAGCGCGGCGCTGCTGTGCTGGAACGCAGTGTCGACCAGCGATGGCTGACTGGGTGTCGCAGCGTCAGCGGTCGCGGTCGGAGTACTCTGGGCGGCGGCCATACTGTAGATCAGATCGAGCAATGGCTTGAAGCCGTCCTGTTCGAATTTGGCGGCATTTGAATTTGGCGGCGTGACGTCGTTTGGCTCGTCAGACACATGCGTCAGTGCGGCAGTCAGGTATTTGACGGGGGATAAAATGATGTTCACCAATGCAATGTTCAGTCCGATAGTCAACAGCGCTACCGTCATCAGGATAATTACAAACGAAAACGTCGCCAGTGAAAAACCAGCAAATAGCAGTGTGGCTGCAACCGCCAGGGTGATG
>JAUIGH010000052.1 GCA_030429935.1 bacterium
GCAGACCAATCGGATGGATGGTTGCTGGTGTCGTGAGCTGCATGAGAGTTAGCGCGACTACGAGAGCCACTATCATGCTACCGGCGATAAGTTTCTGAAGCATAGACTCTATGATAGCACTTACTATCAGTTGAGTTGTACCGGATATCAGGGGATATCCAGGGGTGCCCGAGCGACTGATTGTAGCAATTTTAGGGAGCGCTACCACCGAAAAATAGATTGGGTGCGCCTGCTAATTAGCCGCTCTTAGGGCGATTGACCGCTCCGATGTACGGAGCATTCTTGCGTAAGGTTCCACACACGTATCTGCTAGTCACTCGATTATCATGTGGACTGATAACAGGGTTTAAGCAGATACGCAGGTACTACTTCCCGCGCGCTTCACGCCAAAATTGGCGGAGCATAGGTGTCGTCAGATGACGCCGCATAGTGAATTATCACATCGTACCGATAGTTGTAGCAGCCATGGGCCGCGAGGTACGAGTAACTATCTCAGGTGCGGCACTGCCGCCACCTACTGTCCGTCAACTTGTTCGCCTGGTTTGATTTGTAAAGGTCTTGTTTGCTTTAGCTTTTTTGTGTTTGTAAAAGCTTGTTTCAACGATAGCAAAGCATAAGGTTTTTGTCAATGATTTTGCATACATTTTTTGTTGCAATTTCGACGTTTTACAAACAGAATCGTGTTTGTAACAGATTGATGATGCTATATCTACAACGTTGTCAATATAGTTTATAAGATTTATAGTCTGGTACTCATACCGTCCCCATTCGCGTACTACCGAGCCCGGCCCGGGTAGCAACGACGCGAACCGAACCACACGTTCGCCCGACACATCCTACCGCTATTCGCTGTGTGCCACATGAATAATTTTTACATGCCGCAGTGATAGCCGCCACCTGCTACAGGTTACACACATATATGGGCTCATTTCCGTACCGCACTCATGCCGCCCATGCATTCAACAAATCTTGCTTGTCCGGTCGAATACAGACACTACCGTGTCCTACATGTATATTCGCCATTATTGCATACGTCGACACGCATGTGGTTTTCCCACGCGTGACCTACTGCTGAGCTTGCAACTTAGCGTGACACACATACTTGGATGAGCCCTAGTCACCAAATGAGCCGAAAAAACCTCATGTTACTTGACCGCACATATCGCTAATCATGGCCGGCAAATAAGCACCAGCGCATGCGGCCTCGATCATTCAGGACCTCAACCACGCATCCGCATACATGAATGAGCAACCTACACACTGCCCTGCACTATGCAACCGCCCAGCAACGACCTGCCTGCTACTGCCGACCACCAAGTTTTATTTACATTATCCAGTGTTGCGACAGCGATCAACATAAACACGTGCGTGACCTCGCTCCGCTCAACGTAGCTCGTGCATGCTGAGCTAGATAGGTGTACAATTCGCTGGGCAAATTTAACCATAGAGTGGTGTATTTTTTACTCAGAAAAAGATATAAAAAGTCATTGACATAAACGCTTTGGCGACATATTATAGGGGTAGCTTCGGATAAATAAATTGTTCAGAAGCCAAAAACAAAAAACATCTGAAAAACAACTCCACTGAAAACAACCACTACTCGCAGGTGGTTGTTTTCGTTAGCGTCAGTATCAATTCCAACTAAAAATCCGAGCCATGAGGCTCGGACACTTTCATACATGATCAATTTGTGTAGGCACGAAAAAGCCCGAGCGTGAAGCTCGGGATCTTTCGTGGTGGAGCTGCCGGGTACTGCCCCCGGGTCCGAATGGTAACCTGATATTCGTCTACAAGCATAGTCTCATTTGGATGATTTATAACGCATCACGAGCTCGAAATGAAACCAAAATACCCATGATCGTTACGCAGTAAGAGTCCCGACCGTAGCTGCTGCCCTACGTTCGGCAAGCGACATGAATATGACATTTTGCACTGACTATGTCGCCTGTCATGCAAAACGATCACAGAACTAGGCTGCGATTGCGACCGTCTGTGGCATCTGAGGAGCAAAGCTCTTGCAGAACGCTACAAAGCGGTCTTTGAAAGATGTTGTTGCATCTAGAAAATACGTACGTGTATAAATCGACTTGCAGAATATCCTGTTAAGATCCATCCGTCGAAAGCTGTGTCAGCCCCACGGTTCACCACTGTATTTTAGCACAGTTTACAGATATGCACTAGCGTGGTTAACTAGGAGCATCATGGGGACGGTAGCCACGGTACTCACCGCTTCACCAGTCGGCTTTGACGGTCAGCTGGTCGAGGTCGAGAGCGACGTCACAAATGGCCTGCCCAACTTTCGCATCGTCGGCATGGCTAACAAAGCCGTCGATGAAGCCCGCGAACGCGTCAAAAGCGCCATCACCAATTCCCTGCTCGATTTTCCTGCCAAGCGTATCACCATCAACCTCGCCCCAGCCGAACTGCCAAAAGACGGCACTCACTACGACATCCCGATCGCGCTCGCAACCATCATCAGTAGCGGCCAGCTGCGCCAAAACGAGCTACCAAATGCCTTGTTTGCCGGCGAATTAGCGCTCAGCGGCGATATTCGCCCCGTACCAGGCATCATCACCATCGTCGAGACCGCTAAACGCAGCGGCAAAGACACCGTATTCGTGCCAGTCGACAACGTCTCGCAAGCTTGTCTGGTCGATGGCGTCACCGTTATCGGTGTGCCATCACTGAAAGCACTGTTTTTACACCTCAAGCGAGAATCGCTGTTGCAGCCCAGCGATAAGACTTCCGTAACCACGTCGGCTCAACAGCCAGACACCACGTTAGACGACATCGTTGGACAAGCCCAGGCCAAACGTGCTCTGACTATCGCTGCTGCTGGTCGCCACAACCTGCTACTCTCCGGCCCTCCTGGATCGGGCAAAACTATGCTCGCTAAAGCACTGGCGTCGCTCTTGCCGCCCCTGTCGAGCGACGAACGTCTGGCCGTCACTAAGTTACACAGCCTAGCGGGTGAACTAATCGACGACGCCATTTGGACCCGTCCGTTTCGCAGCCCGCACCACACCGCTAGTCGCACCGCCCTGATCGGTGGTGGCAGCAAAGCCAAACCAGGCGAAATCAGCCTAGCGCACCTCGGTGTCCTATTTCTCGACGAAATCCCCGAATACCCACGCTCGTCGCTCGAAGCACTCCGCCAACCGCTCGAAGACCGCACTATCACCGTGACCCGTGCCGGTGGTCGCGCCACCTACCCTGCCGATGTCATGCTTATCGCCACCATGAATCCCTGCCCCTGCGGTTACTACGGCGACTCGGCCAAAGAATGTCGCTGCAGCTCACAGCAAATCCTCAACTACCAACAGCGCCTATCCGGCCCGTTCCTAGATCGTATCGATATGAAACTGACCGTCAATCGCATTCCGAACACAGAATTGTTACACAAAACGTTGTCTACAAAACATCAAAAACAAGCTCAAAAAAGTATTCAGTCTGCCGTATCTGCGCAAGCGACCAGATATAAGAGTAGTCATACATACAACAGCAGCTTATCGAATCGTCAGCTCAAATCTCTGGCCCACCTGGCCGACGATGCGCACACGCTCCTGGTAACAGCCACCGAAAAACTCGACCTCAGCGCCCGCGCAACCTTCAAGGTCCTGAAAGTTGCCCGCACTATCGCCGACCTCGATGGCAGCACAGACATCACTCCGGCACATGTCTCCGAAGCCTTGCAATATCGCTGATCTTCCCTGTTGCACCACAGTTACATTTTTGCTACAATTGACCGGTAGAAATATTAATTTCACCTGCGAGTCGCGTCAGCTGAGCAATCAGAGGCGCGAAAAAAGCATAAGGAGACAGTGATCAATAGATCAATTCGAACGAACGAAGCGATTCGTGCTCGTGAACTGCGTGTCGTCGGAGCTGATGGCGAACAACTTGGAATCATGAGTCGGGCTGAGGCGCTCAAGGTTGCCGAAGAGGCTGGCGTAGACTTGGTGGAGATTTCCCCAAACGCCAACCCACCTGTGGCTAAAGTCATCGACTGGGGCAAGTACCAATATCAGCAGATGAAGCAGCAGAAGAAAAATCGCGCCAGCAACAAGGCAAATGAACTCAAGCAAATGCGGTTCGGCCTAAAAATTGGCGACAACGATCTGGAGATCAAACTGCGCAAAATTCGAGAATTTCTCGCTGACGGCCACAAAGTCAAAATCCTTATCTTTTACCGCGGTCGCGAGATGGCACACAAAGAACTGGGCTACACCCTGATCGAACGTGTGATCACCCTCCTCGAAGACGATGCGGTCGTAGAGCAAAAACCTCAGATGGCAGGACGCAATCTGAGCATCACTGTAAGGAGTAAATAATGCCTAAGATGAAGACCCACAAGGCGACCGCCAAGCGAGTCAAACTCACTCCGACTGGCAAAGTCGTCCGAGAGCGTGCATTCGGCAACCACATGCTTTCGAAAAAGAGTAAGTCGCGCAAGCGCAACATCAATACGCCAGCCGTCGTGACTGGTAACACCGCAAAAAACATTAAACGCGCCCTAGGAGTACGCTAATGCGAGTCAAACGAGGAGTGCCGGCACGCGCCAAGCACAAAA
>JAUIGH010000053.1 GCA_030429935.1 bacterium
GTTGCGCTACGACCGCTCGCGCCATGTCTACATCATCGGTCAGACCGGGGCGGGTAAGAGTGGTACACTCGAGCTGTTTGCCCTGAGCGACATCTTCCACAATCAAGGCTACGCGATTATCGACCCGCACGGCGACTTTGCCATCGACAACATGAAATTCATCCCGGCTAGCCGTATCCAAGACGTCGTTTACTTTAATCCGGCCGACACCGCGCATCCGCTCGGCTTTAACCCGCTCGAAGTCATCGACCCGAATATGAAAACTAATATCTCGAGCGAGGTCATCGGCGTACTCAAACGCATGTTCGGCGACAGCTGGGGGCCGCGTCTGGAATACATCTTGCGCTACACTATTTTGGCTCTATTGGATCGCCCAGAGACCACCATGCTCGACATCACACGCATGTTGACGGACAAGAAGTTCCGCAAAGAGACCCTGGAGTATTGCCAGGACACCGTCGTCTTGCAATTTTGGAACGTCGAGTTCGCCAGTTGGAACGACAAATTCCAAGCCGAAGCCATCGCACCAGTCCTCAACAAGGTAGGGGCGTTTACCGCCAACCCAGTCATCCGTAATATTATCGGCCAGCCCAAAAGTACATTCAACATCCGCCAAATGATGGACGAGGGCAAAATCCTCATCGTTAACCTGTCCAAAGGTTTAATAGGGGAGGACAATGCCGGCATCCTGGGTGCGTTCCTAGTGACCAAAATCCAGCTCGCGGCGATGAGTCGCTCGGATATCAAAGATATCGAAGACCGGCGGCCGTTTTATCTGTATGTCGACGAATTCCAAAACTTCGCTACCGACAGCTTCGCAACCATCCTGTCCGAGGCGCGCAAGTATGGCCTCAACCTGACCGTTGCAAACCAATATATCTCCCAGATGTCCGACACCGTCCGTAACGCTGTGTTTGGCAACGTCGGCACCATGATTAGCTTTCGTAGTTCTGCTGATGACGCGCCAATCCTCGGTAAGCAATTCGAACCGCAGTTTGAGCCAGGGGATTTATTGCAGATGAATAACCGGAATTTCATCATCAACATGGTGATCAACGGCGAAAAGCAGCCGGCATTTAGCGCACGGACACTCAATCTTCCGCCAGCCCAAAGTGATCTGACGCCACAAATCATCGCGCATACCCGCGAACATTACGCGCGCGACCGTGAGGATATCGAGCGCGAGATCCATAGCAAAGTCAACGCCGCAGCTGCAGCCGCACCGGGCGTTATATCTAAGCCAGCCGCACAAGCCAAAGCTGTCGCTGCATCTGCCACCAAGCCAGGCCAGCCGCCACTAGCCACACCAAGCGATGATAGCCAGTCTGACAAACCGAAGCGCAAACGTACTCGCAGTCGCAAAAAGAAAAATACGTCAGCCGCTAATCCAGACGCGTCAGCTACGACCGAGCCAACTAAAAAACCTGACGCCAAGCTGGGCACGGCTTCGTCGAAGTCAAGCCCGGACAGCAAGAAACCTCAATCGAACGAAGCCGAACAGTCGATCAAAATTGACCGTAGCACAAAGTCAAAATCACCAACCAAAAAATCCAGCAAGAAGTCTGATAAAAAGGTAAGTGACGACGACCCGACCTTGCTCAAGCTTCGCTAATAAACAAGTACGAACATAAATAGAACTTACGTAAGTATCAGATATCAGATCGACTACCACGATTCATACGTGTATGTAACGGCGGCATGTGTATGAATTCGGATAATATCACTCAGTACATGCGGCTACGGTGATACACAGTTCGAAAGCAGGGCGGCACGTAGAATAGTGACACAGCATAGGGCAACACATAAAAAATATCGGCATATATAATGATAGAGAACATACAAACGTGATTATGATTTAACGTCGCACAATGTACCTTTTACGACGTAACTCGTAGTTGCAAACCATGAACTCGTACTCACGGGTCGAGAGTGCTAATTACTAGTCTTGCACTTCTAGCAGGGGAACTTGTCTCGTCCGCATGTTAATCATGCACATTATCGCACAGAACCCGAGTTGTACACCGACCACTATCTAATATGCGAGTTGGTTTGCTGTAGCTGTAACAACAACTGCTTTTAGCAATTGCCGTTAGCGCTAGCTGGCTTTGACCACAGACGCAGCCGTTGTCATTATTGGCTGCATCGTGGCTATACGCACAAGCATTTGCTTTTTTATTTTTTTGTGCTCTATCTCCCCTGCCTTATCCACAGGCCTTGCTATTTGCTTTTTTCGATATTATGTATGTTTATATGTTTTTTTGTAAAATATCGAACATTTTTAGAACTTGCCCGGCTAGTGGGGTTGCACTACCCTGGCACTATTTTCGCTATCGGTAAAACGCTTTCCCGCTGACTCGAACATCGACATAGCGAACCGTGCGCCCTGCTCTATCGAGATACTGCCAAGCCCTGGCGGCATCTTGGCTCTGCTCCCCTGCTGGGCGGTCGATAGTCATTTTTATCCGAGATTTACCGATGATAAGATCGACTTGTCGGGTCGTTGTCGCTGGGATACTAACGGTAGCAACATCTAGGTCGTAGGCGGTCAGCCCAGCTACTGCTTGACCGATAAAGCGCAAGAATCGGGCGCTCGTCACAGCTGTAGCTTGATCTTCGCTGCCACCGATACCGCTCTCGTCGCGGATTTGCACGGTGGGTGTATCGAAGTAATTATGCGAGAACACCACGCCTGACTCGTCGACGAACCTACGATCAGCACCGATCGTCCAACTGGCGATCGGTTCTCGGGCAACCAGCTCGACAGCAGTCTGCCCGATGCCGTCACCGCGTACAGCCGCTACACGCCTGACTTCACGTACGTCTTGACTGACCAGGTAGGCCACCAATCGGTCCTGGTCAAGGAAGCCGCGGATCCGCTCAACCGGATAGCGCTGCAAATACCCGTCAACAGCGGCATCCAGTCGAGCCTGATCGTCGTTGTCCAGCGGTGCAATTTGACCGTACAGCGAAACCCGCACCGTCGCCGTAAATTGCATCAGCAGCAACGTCAAAACAATACTAGCTGCTAGGCCAGCCAGTAGCAATCGGCCGAGTTTGCGCCGGCGATGCTTGAGATGATGGACATGCGCTCTGGGCGACTGCATCGAGCTATGGCGGGAGTATTCGGTTGCGGTCGGGATGTCGTTCGAGCGTGATCCAGTCAGTGTCTGATTGCGCCGAAAGCTGCGTGTCGGGGGTGATGACTGATTTGACGGCGAACGCGGCTGCGCGGCGCCATCCAGCGTGTCGTTTCGCAACTGTCGCTCGGCAGACAACCGACGCCGCGGAATCGGCTGAGTTGGTTTTTTGCGAAACCCACCAGTCAACTTCACGGCTGGCTCTCCTGGCCGCCAGCTGCTACGAGCAACAGCGAAGCGACATCGCGGGCAGCGTTCGGTCGAGAAAAGTCATGTAACTTCTCGGCGAGTTCACGACGCCGATCTGGACTATTCAATAATTCTTGAAGCGCCGTCTGCAATGCAGCCGACTCGAGTGCGTCGTCATCCAACACGATCGCTGCATCCGCCGCATCATATACAGCCGCATTGCGAGCTTGGTCGCCCAGCTGACGAGCTGGCACGGTTATGATTGGTTTTTTGAGCGCCGCTAGTTCCTGGAGCGATGTCGCGCTGGCCCTGGTGACCACGATATCGGCGGCGCTCAACACGTCATGCAGTTCGTCAGTTACAAAGCTGTATAATCGGACGTTATTTGCTTCGCCTGCCATTTCTCGGGCCGAATCATAGTGTTTTTTGCCACTAATAACCACGTAATCAGCGTCGATTTGCGTGGCCGCCGCTAACACCGCGCGATTAATCGTCGCCGACCCCAGCCCGCCGCCGAACGATACCACAATAGGCCGATCCAGCGACAGCTGGAGCCGCTCACGAGCCTGCCTCTGCATATCAGGCGTCACCGGTTGATACCCGACGCGTACTGGCACACCAACATAGTGGCTCTTTGACTCGTCATAGTTGTAATTTTCGAGCGGATAGCCCGTCGCAATCTTGGTAGCAAACGGTGCTAACAGACGATTTGTTAGGCCTGGCCGGGCGTCAGAATCATGGATGACGAGTGGAATGCGCAGTGCGCGAGCTGCCAGGCCGACTGGCAGGCAGACGTAGCCGCCTTTGGCAAACACTACATCGGGGCGTTCACGAATCAGTAGTCCTAACGTCTGCAGTGTGCCGACAATAATTTTGCCG
>JAUIGH010000054.1 GCA_030429935.1 bacterium
TGATTGTCGTGTTTGATGTATCACTAACTGCTGATGCTACCGCGAGTGGCAGGGCAGCGACAACCAGTGCGCCGAGGACGATTCCTGATCGATACAATATTTGTTTGTTGAGTCGCATAGTCTGCTCCTGTTGGCTTTGTATACTAGTGTTACCTGGAATTATCGCATAGCATGACGCTTATGTCAAAGCGTCATTGTAAAAATAACGTCACTTCGCTAATAGTTTGCTGGCTATCCCGAAACTGAATCGCGCGCATCCCCGCCGCATCTGCCCCGGCGCAGTTCCCTGCGATATCATCGATCATCACGCAGTCACCTGGTGCGACACCCAGTCTCTCGGCCATCAGTGTGAATATCGCTGGGTTCGGCTTGGTCATCATCTCTTCCCCGCTCAATACCACCGCATCGAATAATTCCGCTCGTTCCTGGGGTGTAAAAAACTGATCCATCGCGCCCGTACCGATGTTGCTCAGCATACCGACCAGCACACCCTGGGAGCGCAGCTGCTGGCTATACGCTAGCAGCGTCTCGTTGCGTTGGTGTTCACTCTGGATGCCGGCGCGCACGTCGGCCTCATCCAGCCCCGTCACCTCGGCGACTTGCTGGTACCACTCGGTCTGATCGATCAACCCATAATCGCTCTGCGCGTTCAGCTCATCGAGCCGAGGTTTCAGTTGGCGATAATTGGGCACTCTCGTTTCGTAAAACGCATGGCTGGCGTCGACATATAGCACTCCAAAACAGTCAAAGATAACCGCTCTGGGGCGACTCAAAACGCGAATCCGCCGCGGTTGACCGGCAACAGGGTGTCTTCGGGGATTTGAGCTGTAAACAGATCGACGACTTGGCTGAGGCTCGCACCAAAGGTACCCGGAGAGCCTTTGCAGGTCGACGTCCACATCCGCTCCAGCACCCCGGTCGAGCCGACAATTTCGAACTCGTACACCCGGCCCGTCGCACAGATACCGCGAATATCGCTGGCCTCGCTCGGTGTCATCTCGCCGGGCGTCGTAAACTCGGCTTTATCGAGCGCGTAAACGAACTCTTCGTATGCTTCCATGTTGTTGTCGTAGGACTTTTGCTCTTCGATGTTATCTAGATAGCCGTTGTAGATGGTAAAATCGCGCGAATTCGGCGAGATGGCTATGCGCTCGGTACGGAATTCATCGTCGCCTACGATGGCGCCGCGCACCGTGATGCGCACCGTGCGATCGGTACTGAGCGTCAATAGTCGGTCACGCGCTGTGACGACTTGCGATTCATCTGGTTCATCCGACCCGCCGCTAAAGAACAAGTAGCGCGCCACTGTGATCAGACCAGCGATAACGGCGATCATAACCACGATGATGAGAATAATCGGAAATATTCGGTTCGAGCGCGAACGATACATAATTTAATAGTGCCACGACCCCTAGAGTTAGTCAACTAATTTATTCACAGACATCGGTAGAACCACGCAGCCAATCGCCGAAGCCGCCATCTGATTCGCAGGCGCGTGATTGAACGTCCAGGCTGTCGCCGACCTCGCCGATACGCTGGTTGGCGTCGCTGATAAATCCGACGATTTGAACAATCATAAACACGATAAACCCAAGGATAATCAGGACCGTCACCCCAAAAATAGTGATCCAAGTGTTGAGCAGTTTCATCTGCCGGACCAGTTGGCGGAGTAATACGGTTTCGTCGTCACGTGCGTTCATGCGTCTAGTGTACCAGCTTACAGATAGGTGCCGTGGTATTTCAAAGCTTGCCGGAGCAATTGCGCTACCGGATCAGAATCGACGAAGCGGTAATGATGAATCGGCCCTAATCGGTCGGTGGCGACGCGAAATAACACCGTGTTGACCGCCCGATCACCCTTACCGTTGGTGATGCCGCAAAATCCAGCCAGCTCGCACTGCAAGCGCTCTTCCTCGCTCAGACGATTGCGGCGCTGCAAATCGACCATACGCCAGTGAAACGCCGAGTGGGTTTTGACGTCGATACCGATAGATTTTTTGGTCGCTGGGTCGGTGATGATCATGTCGATACCCATGGCGTCTTGGCTGCGGCTGGTCATACGCGCTTGATACCCCAAACGCTTGGCCTCGATAAACAGCGCGATCTCGCGGCTCAGTCCGTGCGCGATCGCCTCATACTGTTTGTCACTCAGCGTCGGCACGTGCATGTAGTTGCAGAAATAATCGATCTCAGCCTTCAGCCGATCGGTAAAGGTCGTCCGCTCGGTTTCACTGAGCGACAGCACGGTGTCAACAAAGGTGTCGTTAAAATCAATCAGCTCAAACAGCCGCGCTTGGCGATTTTTGTAGCCGCCGCGGTGGCGATCCATCTCGCGCTGCGCCCGCACCGCGCCGGGTGCTTGTAGGATCAGCAGCGCTAACAGATGCTCGCTGTCTTCGACGTGACGATCACGCAGTCGTGCTACCGCCCGCGCGCAGCGTTTTAGCGCGCTGTCGGGTTTGTAGCGACCGGATTTCGCCTGCCCCACGGCCTCGAGTGCCAACCGCCGCGCCGCCGCATAGATCGAGTCGTCCTGACTCTCGTAGACCGTCGCGTCACTTAGCTGGCCGCGCAGCTTCGGCCGAAACCGCTTCCATGTTCCCACTCGTTGCATGTATTGTCTCTACTTTCTTTAGGCCAGTGTATCAGACTTTACTGGTACATCCAGCGCACTGCATCGGCCAGGATGCCTACGCCGGCGTCTTGCTCAGCGTCGGGACGAGCAAAGTTGATCCGGATACACTGCTGGGCGTGTGGCCAGTTGTCGACGTCTTGCCCCGGGAAGAAATACTCGCCTGGCACGACGATCACACCACGCTCTTTCAGGTATTCATACAGTTCTTTGCTGGTGTGCACCGCACCGTCACACCACAACCAAAAGAAATACGAGCCTTCGTAGACATGCAATCGCCAGGGTAGCTCATCGGGCAACTGTTCGTTCAGCAAGTTACGCATTCGCTCGGCGCGCTCAGCATAAAACGGCTGGATGTGTTGCTCGCTTAGCTGCGTCATTTCACCACTGGCAAACAGTCCCTCAGTGACATACTGCCCAAAACTCGGGCTGGCTAAACTAACAATCGCGTTGGTGCTGGAAAGCGCCCGCATCAGCTCCGGTGGACCGACAAATATACCGACGCGCGAACTCGGCAAACCGACCTTGCTCAGACTAAAAGTCAGCACCGTATTGTCATCAAAATACGGCGTGGCTTCGGTGTTAATCACACCCGGAAACGGCAGCCCGTAGGCGTTATCGAGGATCAGCGGGATCTCGTGCTGGCGCGCCAGTTTCGCCAAGTGCTCGACTTCCGCGTCTGTCACCACATTGCCAGTCGGATTGGTCGGACGACTGACCGCGATGGCTGCGACTGAATCGTCGACCGTCAGCGCGTTAAAATCCACCACGTATTTGAACTCGTGCTCATCGACCAGCTCGATGCCAGGCTGGACACTGGCGAATCCATCTGGCTCAATCAACTGATCCGCATAGCCGATGTATTCGGGAACTAATGGGAGCATGATACGTCGCTTGACGCCGTCGGTCTGCCCTGCCAAGAGGTTGTACAGCATGAAAAATCCACTCTGTGAGCCAGGTGTAATCGCCACGTGATCTGGCGTCAGCTGCCAGTTGTACGCATGATTGAGATAGTCGACGAAGCTCTGGATAAATCCAGCGTTTCCCTGCGGCGTGTCGTAGTTACCGAGCAGTGACGCGAGGCGCTTCTCGTCCGCGGTAATCGTTTCGAGTTCTTGCTTAAACCGCGCCGTCACGGCCGGAATCTGCGCCGGATTACCCCCACCAAACATCGCCACCGGCGGCTCACCGCTCAGTGCTTTGCCGAGATCATCCATCAACTGCAATATCCCCGCCTCAGCAGTTTTTTGCTTACCAAAATCGGATAGGTTCATAGTTCTAGTCTAACACTGTCGAAAAATACCTGTGCCAAGCCGGCACTTGCAAACCGAAAAACTGCGTATGATCAGATTCGAACAACTCTTGCAGCTCATCACGCCGTATCCACCGCGGATCTTTGGTCTCGCCGTCTTGGCCACGCGGTTCTGCGCCGCTTTCGACTTCGCAGATAAACACAAAACCAATCCACGGATAA
>JAUIGH010000055.1 GCA_030429935.1 bacterium
TCAAACCGTGACACCACATCAGGGTGCGATACAGGCGGGATCGACACTACCGGTAGCTCGCCGCAGGCTCGCGGCAGCAGTGATTGTTCGATCATCGGACGCTACATCACGACAGCTGACGGCCAGATGCTAACTTCTGAGCCGATATACGCCAGAGCCGACATTATCGACGTACGAGCTGCAGACCATGCCAGCGAGGCGGATTTTATCACTGCGCTCGATATAACTCGCGATACGTCGACACCACAAGTGTTGGATAGTGATGTCGAAACTCATCGCGTCGGCTGGGGGACAAATGTCTACAGTAATGGTTCGGCAGCTGACGTAGACTTTACGATCGTCATGATCGATATCGGGATTGTCCGGACGTATGTCGCCAACAGTCCAGACGCCCCGATCGCTGCAACGATCAGCGGCGCTATGGCGACGCCATTCGTCATCTGTGTCGCACCAGATGGTTTGATACCGACCAGCCCACGTGGCATACAACTGATGCCTCGTTCGGCAAATGCGAGCGGCGTGGTGCCACTGACGGCATCAGAAGGAGAAAGTGCGTGTTAGGTCGCGCGTACCGCCGCGGTGATACGATTATCGAGGTGATGTTGGCATTTGCAATTTTTGCATTGATAGCCGTATCGACCACCTATCTGATGAATCGTAGTTTGTCGATCGGCCAACGTAGTCTCGAGATCACTCTGGTGCGTCAACAAGTCGATGCGCAGGCAGAACTACTGAGGTACGCCCGCGACAATCAGACAGCTGCTTGGGACGCGATTCGTGCAAATCTGACGTCCGCTGACACGGCTGTTGCGTATGACACGTGTCCGACCGCCGCACCGGCATCAGCTTTCACGCTTGCTATTGATCCGAGTACCGGCGATATTCAGCGCGTTCCGTTGACAGGTGCAGCGTTTGAGGCAGCTGGCTACCACAGTCGATCAGATATTACTGTCGGTAGTACACCACAATCGTCCGGTCTATGGGTGACAGCCGTGCAGGTTACTGGCACGAGCGGAGCAACCAATGCCTATGATATGTACATCCGAGCCTGTTGGGATAGCGTCGGATCATCTGTGCCGCAGACGGTGTCAACGATCGTGAGGTTGTATGAAACATAGACGCGGATTCACATTGGTCGAGCTGAACCTCGCGATGATATTTGTGGCGATATTGTTGATATCGGTCGCTCTATTGACGATCCAGGTGACGCGCATGTACCAAAAGGGTGTCACTATCAAAACCGTCAATCAGGTCGGTCGAGAAGTGACAGACCAGCTACGAACCGATATCACAGAAGCGACAGATATCTCGAGCTGGGTGCAAGGCACAGGTAGCGGACGGATTTGTTTAGGTGCAGTGTCGTATGTGTATAACACACCGACGGCACTCGATAGCGCGAATTATCTAGAAAAAGCCGATGGCCAGCCGATCTACCTGGCAAGAATAATCGACCCCAATGCTGCCTGGTGCGAGGACGGTAGCGGCACCAGCCCAGTCTTAACGCAATTATCAGCGGGCGATGAGTTCACCGAGCTACTGATCAATGATGACACGTCGCCGTTGGCAGTCCATCAGATGGCACTCGAGTCGTATTCGCCGACTGGTACTTCAGTGATATCGCAGCGGCTGCAGCATCTCAGTATGCAGATAGGCACCAATGAAGCCGACACCATCGATGGTGGTCAATGTAGGCCGCCGACGGCGAGTGAAGCGAATTTCGACTACTGTTTCGTAGCCGAATTTGAGACGATTATACGGTCTGGAGAGGAGCGACGTGAGTAGACGACAGGATAGACAAGCAGGCGTAACATCAATATTCGTTGTGATATTTGCGACGATATTGTTGTCGGTAATAACACTGAGCTTTGCTGGATTGATGGCCAGAGAGCAGCGCCGTTCCAGCGACGATGAATTATCGCAAAGTGCATACGATTCGGCATTAGCCGGGGTCGAAGATGCCAAGCGAGTCGTGCTGACGGCGCTCGGTGGGGATTTGGCTGCCAACGCAGCTATCGATGCTGATGAGTGTACGACCATACAAGACGCATTCGGCATCACCGGTTCTGATGATGAAGTTGTTATTCAGTCAAACACCGCCAGCGATGGTGCTCAGCTGAACCAAGCGTATACATGTGTCAAAATCGCTTTGGACTCGCCGAATTATGAATTGACGCTGGCCGACGCCATGCAGTCTGAGATCGTCCCACTCCGCGCTGTCAGTGATTTCGACAGACTGCGCATTGAGTGGCATCAACCACAACCGGTTGGTGGCGAGGTGCTGCGCGGTAGTTGCTCGAGCACACTTGTCGGTGCAGATGCAGCCGACCTCTGTCCATCTAACCAGTGGACGGACAATAATCCGACGAATGCGAACCTGTACGCAGCGCTGTTGCGTGCACAAATCATCACCCCGGGTAGTTCCATCGATCTCGATTCGCTCGACGAAAGCGCAGCTGGTAACACGACATTTTTGTACCCGACAGCCGCGGGCGGTGGATTTGATTTGACGCCACTCGATCGATTTGTGGATGGAAATGGCACAACTAGTGGCTCGACACATCAGGCACGGGCTGTCGAATGTGACGTAGCTTTGACAGACTACCTGTGCTCAATTGAAATACAAGTCGGGACGATCATACCGGCAGAATCACGAAATGCGCTATTACGCCTGACGAGCATCTATCGGCCGACCGATGTTCAGGTCACGCTACTGAACGGTGCGGATGAAGTGATGTTTGATGGTGTGCAGCCAGTGGTAGATTCAACTGGGCGTGCTAACGACCTATTTCGGCGGGTCGAAGCCCGGCTCAGTCTAACTACCGATGTCGTTTATCCCGAGGCGGCGCTCGATGTTAATGGGCCTATTTGTAAAGATTTTGTCGTCACTAATTCTGGCGCAGCCCCGTTGGCGTCGCCAGCCTGTTCGCCGTAACTACTGATTGCTCGAGTGGTGCTTTTCGTATACTTCACGTAAGTGTTGGTCGGTGACGTGGGTATAGACCTGCGTGGTGCCGATGTCGCTGTGACCGAGGAGCACCTGCACGCTACGGATATCGGCGCCGTTCATCAATAGGTCAGTGGCATAGCTGTGGCGCATGGTGTGCGGGGTGACTTTTTTGGTGATGCCAGCCAGGCGAGCGTACTTACTGATCATGCGCTGGATGCTGCGCGTCGTCAGCCGGCGAAAATCACCGGTTGTACTGGTGGTGTTGTTGCGGCTATGATTGAGAAATAGCGGTGGCAGGCTGTCCTGACGTTGCTTCAGATAGGCGTCGATGGCGTTGGCGGCGCGCGGACTGATGAATATGGCGCGGTCTTTTTGGCCTTTGCCACGAACTGTAAATTCGCGGCGGGTAGTGTTGACGTGGTCTCGGTTGAGATTGGCCAGCTCTGAGACGCGCAGGCCACTCGAAAACAGCAGTTCGATGATGGCGTGATCACGTAGAGCAGTCAGTGATTCGCCGCTATCGGCGGCCTCGAGCATGCGCTGGATTTCCTCGCTGGATAGAAATGTGACTTGTTTGCGGGTCGTCTTTGGCAGCTCAATCTTCTCTGGCGACAGCGTAGCTATGTCGCGCTTGGCACAGTAGGCCAAAAAGCCGCGCAGGGCGATCAGGTGGTAGGCCTGCGTCATGGTCGACAACGTCTCGCCGTTGTCGTTGACGTGACGATTGAGCCACAGTCGATATTTGCGCACTAGCTCCGCTGTTATTTTTGCAACATCAATATCACCACTGTAATCAATCAGCCGCTCCAGGTAATGCCGATAATTCTCGGCCGTCTTGCTCGACCGGCCGCGTTCGACTTCCAGGTGCTCGACATAATCCAGGATGAGCTCAGACAGATACATGGTGTTAGTATAGCGTGATTTGCTACAATAGGGGTAAGTAATCAGCAGTTAATAGAGGAGAACTATGACTAAGAAACCAAATCTAGAGCAAACTTTGATTGTCTTTAAGCCGGATGCGTTGCAGCGCGGACTGGTCGGTGAGATTTTGACCCGATTCGAGCGCGTCGGTTTGCGCATCGTCGGCACCAAGATGCTCGCGCCAGACACAGAACACTACT
>JAUIGH010000008.1 GCA_030429935.1 bacterium
CATTAGTGAAATCAATGCACTCGAAGACTTTGATGCGGGTGTGGCCGCTGGTGATATAGTATTCATCGAACAATCAATGGATCAACGGTATGTCGACGCCGTTCTAGAGGAAGCGCTTGGCGTCGAGCGAGACGTCAAGATCGTCTATTCGCCGCTGCATGGCGCAGGGTCGCGCAACACTTTGCCGGTGCTAGAGCGGGCTGGGTTTACTCAATTAGTACTAGAAACCGAACAGATGCAGCCGGATGGTAATTTTCCTACTGTCGAAGGTGGCAGGTCTAACCCCGAAGAACAGGCCGCCAATGATCGCGCTGTTGCGTTGATGCTCGCCGAAAAAGCCGATATAGCCATCACAAACGACCCTGACGCAGATCGATTCGGGGTGATGGTGCATCACGATCATGATGTAGTGTACCTCAACGGCAACCAGGCGGCTGCACTGGCGACAGAATTTAGCCTACGTAAGATGAAAGAGGCCGGAACGCTTACGCGCGATCATTACCTCCTCAAAACCATCGTTACAACAGATCTGATGCAATCGATTGGTGATAGCTACGAAGTGACAACCCATGGTAATTTGCTCAATGGCTTCAAATACATTGGTGATTACATGCGTCGGACAGATAATACTGATGAGCAGTTTGTGCTTGGAGCTGAAGACAGCTTTGGCATGCTCAAAGGCGATTATGTTCGCGACAAGGACGGTGCGAGTGGAGCTCTGGTACTGGCGGAGTGTGCGGCTGAACAAAAAGCAGCCGGCAAGACGCTATGGGACCACATGATAGCTGTCTATGAGCAGTATGGGCTGTTTGTCGAGCATATGTTGACTATCGTGCGACCAGGGGCTGCTGGATTCATGGAGATGCAAGCGATGATGAAAAGCTTACGAGAGCAGCCCCCGATTGAGATTGAAGGCGAGACAATTACGGCGATATCTGACTACACAACACTTGAGCGACGTGAACTCGCTACTGGTGAGATAACGCCGATTGATTGTGTGGCTGGAGACGTTCTCGTTTATGAACTCGGCGAACCGAGTCGACGCCTGACGATTCGTCCGAGTGGTACCGAACCAAAAGTGAAAGTATATGCGTCTTGGCGAGCTGACACGGTTGATGCGGCAAATGATTACATTGCCGTCAAGCATCATTTAGATACTCTCTGTCGCGCACTCGAAGGTGAAGCAATCAAGCGTGTACAATAGTGAATTTAACGACTGATATAGAATCAATCAAAGGTGTTGGGCCGAAGACTGCTAAGCAGTTTCGGGTGGCTGGGCTAGCGACGGTCGGTGATGTGATTAGTTTTTTGCCGCGGCGGCATGAGGATTTTTCAGAAATCGTTGCGATCGAAGCTGTCACACCTGGCAAACAAACAATCAAAGCACGCGTCGTAGCGACAGAAGTCAAGCGCGTCCGCCGCGGCATGACCGTTACGACGGCTGTTCTGCAGGACGACACCGGCAAGCTACGCGCCGTGTGGTTTAATCAACCATATCGCGCTACACAGTTTGACGACAAGCAAGAGTATTTTTTTTCGGGTAATTTCGAATTTCGCTACAACCGCTACCAGTTATCAAATCCCAGTGCCGAAAAAGCCAGTGAGGTACCGGTGTCGACAGATCGCATCGTGCCAGTGTACCGAGCAATTCGCGGACTCAAGAGTCAGCTCGTTCGCAAGGTCATGGCCGAGTTGCGACCGATCATGACAATGCTGCCAGAGACGCTGCCGGGTGATATCGTGCAGTCGCAGCAGTTGGTGAGTTATAGCGAGGCTGTCATCGGTCTGCATTTTCCAGAATCAGCGAGAGACATCACGGCAGCTCGTGAGCGGCTGGCATTTGAAGAAGTTTTTCAGCTACTGCTCGCCAGCCAGCTCAACAAGCAAGATAACAAAGCGCTCGATGGTCACGCCATAGCGTTTGATCGAACTAGCGTCAAAGAATTTGTCGGGCAGTTGCCGTTTGATTTGACAAATGCACAGCGTATCGCCGCGTGGGAAATCATCCAAGACATGGAGCGACCGACCCCGATGAATCGCCTGCTGCAAGGCGACGTCGGTTCAGGCAAGACCGTCGTGGCTGGCTTGGCTGCAGTGTCGGCGGCGCGGGCTGGCTATCAGACGGCCGTCATGGCGCCGACCGAGATACTGGCGCGGCAGCACGCCGAGACACTGACAAATCTACTCGGGTCATTTGGTATCACGGTCGGCCTATTGGTCGGCGCTGTCAAAGGCACGGCTCGTCAGGAATTGTACGCACGCATCGCAGCTGGCGATGTCGATATCGTCGTCGGCACGCACGCCCTGATCCAAGACACGGTGAAGTACCATCAGCTGGGCTTGGTGGTGATCGACGAACAGCATCGGTTTGGTGTCAAACAGCGCCAGAAGTTGCTTGATAAATCCGACACCATGCCGCACCTGCTGGCGATGACGGCCACACCGATCCCGCGCAGCTTGCAACTGACGGTCTTTGGTGAGATGGATATCAGTATCCTCAATGAGCGGCCGGCCAATAGGTTGCCGATCAAATCACAGCTAGTCTCGCCAGTCTCGGCGAGCAAAGTCTACGACTCAATCGACGCCGAGATCAGCGCTGGCAGGCAAGCCTACGTCATCTGTAGTTTGATCGACGAATCTGCCGAGAGTGATAAAAAATCCGTCGAGGCGGAGTACAAAAAACTTAAAAATTCGGTGTTCGGGCATCGCTCGATCGGCTTGCTACACGGCCGTATGAAACCAGATGAAAAAGAGCAGGTTATGGCAAATTTCAAAGCCAAGAAATACGATATATTGGTCAGCACGACTGTTGTCGAGGTCGGTGTCGATGTGCCAAACGCTAGCGTCATCATGATCGAAAATGCCGACCAATTCGGCCTGGCACAGTTACACCAATTACGTGGCCGCGTCGGGCGCGGTGAACACCAGAGTTACTGCTACCTGATGTTGAGTGATTCGCAAAAACCGAGTCAGCGACTGCGCGAACTCGAAAAATCCAACGACGGGTTTTACCTGGCCGAAGTCGATCTGCAATTACGTGGTCCCGGCGAAATCTATGGCCGAGCCCAGCATGGCGATCTCAATTTGCAAATAGCTAGCCTGGCCGATACCAAATTACTCAAACGCGCCCAATCCGCCGCCGAACAGTTCATCACCAACGGCGAGGATTTGCTACAATACAAATCGTTACAAACAGCGGTCGATCGCTATCGCCGCTTGACAACACTGAACTGACGAGACAACTATGAATATACTTTGTGTAACCGGCAATACTCGCAAGTTTACGATCGGCGCCACGGCCTGTGCCAGGCAAGGTGTAACGCTTGTACAGCATTCAATTGATGTCGACGAGGTCCAGGGCGACAATTATCGTTACATCGCTGAGCAAAAAGCGCGCGCAGCATATGAAACTATCAAACAACCACTCGTCGTGACCGATGACGCTTGGGAGATTCATGGGCTACAGGGCTTTCCAGGCGCATACATGAAACATGTGAACCAATGGTTCACGGTGGAGGACTTTTTGCGCCTGACACGCGGACTCGATGATCGTTCAGTGAGCCTTCATCAGCAAGTCGCCTATTATGACGGTGAAACAATCAAGGTATTTGAACATACTGTCCATGGCACGCTACTCACTGAAGCACGCGGTAAGCAGGGGCATTCTTGGGCAAAAGTGGTCCGTATGGATGGCGACAATGGTCGCTCGATGTCGGAACAATATTACGATGATAGACCACAGGCTGAAGACGCACAGGGTGAGTCGAGTACTGCCGAGGTCTGGCATGCGTTCGCTACGTGGTATGGTACGAGGTAGTTAGTGTACTCTTTCGGCCCACTTCCCAAATACAAGCAGTCCGGGCGTATCATCGGCACGCACCAGAAAGTCGATCGGATAGCGCGCAAACATATCGCGACGTACTTGCATGAACCGAGAGAGTTTCCGACGATTCGCGGCATCTTGCATTTCGAGGGCATACGCGGCCCAGACGGCGCAAAGATGAAAAGTGCTGGCCGCGATGAGCCGTGGCATTTTATCGACCCGCACAATCCGCAGGCCGACCGCCGCATACTCGACGCATTAGCTGATCATCGATCAAACTTGATTACGGCTCTGCGAGCTAACGATGGCATCCGTGCTGCATTCGAAGCGGCCTGGCTGGCACATGCCGTAACCGACGGTCTGACACCAGCACATCATTTCGCCGATATCGAGCAGATCCGGGCTGATGACGCACGGGCACCGAGCGTACGCACCAAGCTCGTCATGCAAGGATCAGGCAAAGAATTCATCAAAAATAACTGGAATTATTGGGGTGCGCGTGGCGTCATGACATCGCACACCCTGTTTGAAGCCGGCGTGGCCACGGCGTCAAAGCCGCTCAACTTTGCCGAGGCGACGCTGCATGATGACGATATCGCACATCTCGCAGCTGTCGGGTACGAAACGATGTACCTGGAGCTACTCCACGATATCGCGCAGCTGGATATGTATGAGCGCTTCAAACGTACCGGCTGGACGCGTACCTTAGCCCGACAGACCGCCAACGAGTTGCTACCGACAATCATTCGCGCCGTGACGCTGGCGTGGTACGATTGCATCATGGAGTCTCGATCGTGAAATTTCGCGTCATCGCTGGTCGCTACGGCGGCCGATCGCTCGATGCACCGCAAAACAGTCGGACGCACCCGATGAGCGAGCGAGTCCGCAACGCGCTGTTTAACAGCCTGAGCGGGCAGATTGAGGGCGCGCGCGTGCTGGATTGCTTTGCCGGCACCGGCGCGCTGGGTATCGAAGCGCTCAGTCGTGGAGCGACGCAGGCAACATTTGTCGAACGTGATCGGGTGGCGCAGTCGAGTATCCGACGCAATCTCGAGACACTCGGTATCGGGCCGGACCAGTCGACCGTGATCACAGCACCGGTGTCCGGCTGGCTGTCGTCACGACAAACAGACGAGCAGTATGATCTGATATTTGCCGACCCGCCGTACCACGATTTGCAGTTTTCCACAGTCGAAAAACTTTTTGGACTTCTCAAGCCTGACGCGCTTATGGTACTATCACATACAGGAAGAAGTGAGGTGCCGATTCGTTCAAACGAAATTGTTGTGGTGGACAATCGTAGTTATGGGACCGCGCATCTCACGTACTTCCGTCGTGGCGCCTGAATAGGCGTTTTTCCTTTTATCTATTTACTGTGGTATGCTTATCTGAATAACAGTAACTCTTTGGAGAAATTATGGTTCAAAATTCACCAAGCTACAACCAAAACGATGAAACACTAAGATTGATTGCTTTCGTATTCAACATCCTAACGACCGTCGCCTTTGGTTGGTTATTCCTGCCTTTAGCGTGGATGATACCTATGACAGTGATATCGTATGGTATATACAAAGGTACAAGAAAAAATACGGTTGCATTCGGTGTCTGTACGCTATTGTTCGTCAATTTGGTTTCAGGAGTATTATTACTGGTCTCTACCAAGGACGATTAATTATACTAAAATATCCCTCAATCGAGAGATATTTTTGGTGCGGATGAAAGGACTTGAACCTTCACGCCCGGAGGCACATGCTCCTAAGGCATGCGTGTCTACCAATTCCACCACATCCGCATGTAGTTGGGTAACGTAAGAAATTATAGCATATCCTCATGCGGCGCTGATATGTGCTATTATCATAACTAGTATGAGTAAAGTATCTGACTACTTGCAGAGTCATCTTTTGGGGGAATTGTACACGCGGATGGACGTGCGCATGGCCTATGCGCGCGATGGTAGCGTGCTCGAGCAGCGGCCGGAATTGATCGTCTTTCCGCGTAACACCAATGATGTGCGCAAACTAATGCGCTTTGCCTGGCAACTGGCCGAAAAAGGCCACAAGCTTCCAGTGACTGTCAGCGGCGCCGGCGGTGACGTGACGGGCGGCACGCTCAGCACGGGCGCGATGATCGACATGTCGCGGCACATGGACGAAGTGTTCGAATACGATGCCAAGCAAAAACTGCTCCGCGTCCAGCCAGGTGCTTCGGCGGCGGCGATCCAGTCGGCGTTGCGGCTGAATGGCACGACGTTGCCAGCGTTGGACGAGACGACCAGTGAGACGCTCGGTGGTGCGATTGGCAACGATACCGGCGGCTATTTGTCGGGTAGCATGGGCATGATGCGTGAATGGGCGAGTCAGCTGGAAGTCGTGCTCGATAACGGCGAAGTCATGCAGACCGGCCCAATTTCAAAACGTGAATTTAGTAAACTGCGCGGTAGTCAGGGTAGGGTCGGCGACATCTACCGTGGTGTCGATACGATCCTAGAAGACCACAAAGACTTGATCGCTGATTTGGCGAAACATGACCTGGTCGATCGCAGCGGCTACCCAGGCATCGTCGATGTGCGACAGCGCGGCGGCGGTATTGATCTGACCCCGCTGTTCGTCGGTTCGCAGGGCACGCTGGGTGTGGTTGTCGAAGCCATCGTCAAGACAGAGTTTATTCCTAAAGAGCCGCAGGCTGCCGCACTGTTCTTTGGCAGTGTCGAGCAAGCACATGATGCCGCTGACGACTTGGCCGGCACCAACCCGAGCGCGCTCGAATACTACGACGGCCGATTCTTTCACGAAGCCACCACCCAGGGTAAAACGTACCAGTGGCTCGGTGAAATCGATGGCGCGCCAGCTGCTGTGGTGTGGGTTAGTTATCACACGTTCAGCCAGCGATCGAGTAAAAAGAATTTCAAAAAGCTCACCAAACTGGCCGCCAAGTACGACGCGACGTTGTTTACCAGCACCGATCATGACTACGAGAGCATGCTGTCGCTGCGGTCGATGCCTGATTACGTCGATACACCGAGCAGTCATGTCGATCACGGCGCCCTGCGTCTGATGGATGGCATGCACGTGCCAGCTGCCCAATTCGATCAATTCATGTCGGGGCTGCGCAAGCTCGAGAAATCGCTGCACATGACCCTGCCACTCGAAGGTTCGTTGTTGGCTGGTCTATACCGCGTCCACCCGACGCTCAGCATGCGCAAAGTCAGCGACAAGCAAAAAGTTTTCAAACTGCTCGATGAGCTGACTAAACTCACCGCAGCCTGCGGCGGATCGCTAATTGGCGCCGGTGGCGAAGGTCGCTTGCTCAGCCGATTCGCTCGGCAGCAGTGGGATGATGAATACGAGCAGATGATGGATGAAATCCGCGCCGTATTCGACCCGCACGGTATCCTGAACCCAGACGCGAAGACCTCGCACGAACTTAAAAAACTCGTCGCTATGCTCGCCAGCGACAACTCGCGCAAAAAGTAGCTATAAGTCGAACCGCGCGCGTAGTGGGTAGTGGTCGGTCAGTACTGTACTGTCAATCGTCAGTGCTTCACCGTGTATTTCGCCTGCCCAGTATATGTGGTCGATTCGACTACCACCTGGAATAGTTGGCTCTGGTATGTCGAACGCCGCGCTATCAGCATGCTTGGCACCAACAAATGGCAGAATTGATGGAGTATCAACGTTGAAATCTCCCTGTAAAATCAATGCTTTCGCTCCTATATTTCCCAGACCTACTCGTAAGCTTTCGCGAATTGACTCGGCTTCATCACCGAACGGATCTTTGTTGAAAAGTTGGAATGGCTGCATGTGCAAAGTAGCTACACTGACAGAAGAAGCATCAACCTGGAGAGTTGCCCAGCTGAGGACAGTATCTTTAAGTTTATACTCACCGTCTAAAAGTGCTGGGTCGGCAACTGGCCAATCTGGACACTCGAGTCTATGTTCACCGGTCTCTAAAATAGGATGGGTTGTTAAGATCGATTGACAAATATCGTACGCTGGGTCCATAAACGATGATCCATACGACCACGTAATTGATCGCAGGCCCAAATACTCAGCGATCTCCTCGGCTTGGTCACGCTCGTGATTAGCGTGGACTTCTTGTAGCGTGATCACTGACACGCCATCATCAACATGCGCTCGCAGTTGGTTAGCGATGTATGGTGGGTCATCGCCAGTGTAGCTCTCGATAGATGTTGGATCGGCATCTCCTCGTCGCTTACGGCAGGCTTGGATGTTCCATTGAACTGTATTGAGTTTCATAGATGGTGGATAATGTCTTGTGGTGCGGATGAGAGGACTTGAACCTCCACGTTTTTGCAAACACTAGCACCTGAAGCTAGCGCGTCTACCAATTCCGCCACATCCGCATATATTGATTGTAAAGTTGGGTTTTGAGCATATCGTCGCGGTTTTGCTACGCGCAATCGCTTCTACGACCATTTACGTCACGCAGACCGCTACATCCGCATGCGACTGGATCAGTATAGCGTATACTGTTGTGAGATGGAAGACACCCGCAACGTCGTCGATGAGTTCAAAGGTCAATCGCATGAAGATATCGTGCATCGTCTCGATGCGCGCGGGGTCGAGCTGGAGATAGCGATCGAGAATTTGGAGCGGGATTTCAATATGGGGACGATTGTGCGCAGTGCAAATGCTTTTGGAATTCGACGTGTGCATGTGGTGGGGCGCCGGCAATGGAATAAGCGCGGAGCGATGAAGACTGACGCCTATCTCGAAGTTGTCTATCACGCTACCATCGATGAGTTTGTCCGAGCAGTCTGGCCGCGGCAGATTGTAGCGGTCGACAATGTGACCGGAGCAATCGATGTTCGCCAAGTCGACAAACCTAACAATGACGTCCTAGTCTTTGGCGCCGAAGGTCCTGGGCTGTCGGCTGAAATGCTTGCCGTAGCCGATCAGATCGTCATGGTAGCGCAACGTGGCAGCACCCGCAGCCTGAATGTCGGCGTCGCAGCTGGCATCGTCATGCACGAATGGCTGCGAGACGTAGCTTAACCAATATTGACAAGATCGCGTCGATGTAGTAGCATAGTGGTATGGCAAATTACCACACCACGCATACACATATGTCGCCAGACTGCGTCCGGTAGTTTATTTTATTGCAAAATACGCTTATAAACCGCCAGACACAGCTGGCGGTTTTTTACGAAGTATAAAGCAAGCATAATCGAGGAGATGAAATATGACACGAGAAATCTACATCAGTAAGGGTGTGGTGAGCGAGACAGCTGATTATCTAGGAATTGACGCTCGAACAGTGTTCCCGCGGAGGCGACTTCATCTATGAAGATACCGAACGGCGACGTAGATATTCGCTGTGCCGCGGCACGCGTGTCGTCGAGCTATGTCAGCAAGAGCTAGACAGCGTTGGTTTCGTCGGGTCGGACGTCGCCTACGAAACCGACGTTGATGGTGAAGTAGTGGCTCAGATCTCGAACCTTCGATTTAGCCTACTGGCCAATCAGCGTGCGCTATCACTCTCGCGCCTACAGGGCTTATCCGATGTGAGATGTGTCAGTTCGTACCCGCGCATGGCTGCAGCGCTGTGTCGCAGGCTCTCGCTGGACAGTGTCGCAATAACAGCTGTTAGCGGATGTATAGAAGGCGAGTTAGTTCGCGGCGATTTTGACGTTGCTATTGAACTGGTGCAATCCGGAGGATCGGTCGAGGACAATGGCTTGACGATCGTTGAAGATAATTTAGAAAAAGTGACAGTAGTAAAATTAGGAGGAGAGTTGAAATGATTGAAAAAAGCTCACGCTTGCAAAACGATGACAAAAATGCCACAATTTACACTAGTATGGCTAACTTATCATCTGAACCCTACAAAGGCACGAGAGACTTTTATCCCGAAGACATGCGGGTGCGCGAGTATATTTTCGGTACCTGGCGGACGGTGGTCCGGCGCTACGGCTACGAGGCCTATGATGCACCGCTCCTCGAACCACTAGAAGTGTATGCGGCAAAAAGTGGCAATGAGTTGGTCAATGAGCAGACCTACCAATTCACCGATCGCGGCGATCGCCGGGTCGCAATCCGGCCTGAAATGACACCGACAGTCAGCCGCATGATTGCGGCTCGTCGCCAAGAGCTAGCTTATCCGGCCCGGTGGTACAGCATCGCCCAGTTCATGCGCTACGAACGTCCGCAGCGCGGCCGTGAGCGCGAGTTTTGGCAGCTCAATGTCGATATTTTTGGCGCTGATGGCGCGAGCGCTGAGGCCGAGATTATCACGCTCGGCGTCGATCTACTCAAAGCATTCAACGCCACGCCTGACATGTACGTGGTGCGCATCAACAACCGCAAACTGATCAACTACATGATGGCGCACTACTTGGGTCTCGACACCGTTCAGGCGCAGCTGATGATCAAACTATTTGACCGCAAAGGCAAGATCAGTAACGAGGATTTCCGCGATCAAGCCATCGAGATATTCGGCGATAACGCTAGCGATGGACTGCAAAAAATCGCTCAGCTACTCGCTGCCAAATCGATGGCTGACTTGCCCGAAGGTTTGCGTGACAGTGACGCTGTCCAGGAAGTCCAGGCGCTCTTCACCGAATTAGAACGCGCCGGCGTCACCAATGCAGTGTTCGACATCACGCTGATGCGCGGGCTAGATTACTACACCGGCACCGTCTTCGAGTTCTTTGACACGCATCCCGAAAATAATCGATCGCTATTCGGTGGCGGTCGCTATGATGGCCTGGTCGGACTATTCGGCGCTGACCCGCTGAGTGCTGTAGGCATGGCGCCGGGCTACACCATGGTGGAGCTGTTTTTGCGTACCCACACATTACTGCCGGATATGACATCGATGACCGATGTGTATGTGGTCGTACTACCGGGCGCTGAACGCGGGGCACGTGATTTGGCAATAAAACTACGAGGTGAGGGTATCAACACCGAGCTCGATATCACTGGCCGTAAAGCCGACAAACAATTAAAAACCGCCATCAAAAAATCCATCCCGTACATCTTATTTGTCGGCGAAAACGAACTCGAAACCGAAGTCTACCCGCTGAAAACCGTCGCGACTGGTGACGAGCAGAAAGTCGCCTTTGAGCGCATCGTCACGATACTGGGTGATCGCCGCCGCGGACGAGCCAACGAAGACGACGAAATCTTTGCCGTCGACCTGTAACGCACACTAGAAGCCGGCTTGGTAATCTGTTACAATCGGTGGTCATGAATATACAACGTGAATCAATCTCAGACACGCGCGTCAAACTGACGATCACCCTAGACCAGAGCGAGCTGGCCGATGGTGAAGCGGTCGCCCTGACAAAACTCGCCAAAGACGTCTCAGCACCTGGCTTCCGCAAAGGCAAAGTGCCAGTTGATGTGGCCAGAAAGCACGTCAAACCTGAACTACTAGCTCAAGAAACACTGGAAAACGCTGTTTCGAAGGCCGTCGCCGAAGCCTTCACATCCGAAGACATCCGTGCGCTGGAGCGTCCAGAAGTCGAAGTCACTAAGTTCGTCCCTGGCCAGGAAGCAGAATTTACCGCCGAAGCCGATATCATCCCGCCGGTAAAATTAGGCAACTACAAGAAATTGTCCGCACCAAAAACCTCGGCAAAGAAGATTGAAACAAGCGATGTCGACGACACAATCGGCCGCATCAAACAACAACTGGCCGAGAAAAAATCAGTCGACCGCGCCGCTAAAGACGGCGACGAAGCGACGATTGACTTTGTCGGTAAAAAAGACGGCGAAGCATTCGACGGCGGCACTGGCAGTGACCACCCATTGGTGCTAGGTTCGAATTCGTTTATCCCAGGTTTCGAAGAGCAAATTGTCGGCCACAAAACCGGCGAGACATTCGATATCAACGTGACATTCCCAGGCGACTACCATGCCAAAGACCTCGCCGGTCAAGAAGTAACGTTCGAGACCACGATCAAAGATCTCAAAGAAGTCGTCGAGCCAGAAGAATCTGACGAATTGGCTGCCAAAGCTGGTCCGTTCACGACCATGGACGAGCTGCGCGCTGATATCGAGCGTGAACTAAAGGCGCAGGCCGAGCGCGAGCACGAAGAGGCTGTGCGCGACCACTACGTCGAGCAGCTGGTTGCCAAGAGCGACATACCGGTGCCAGCAATTTTGCGCCAAGACCAAGTCGAAGCAATCGAACGCGACATGACCCAAAACCTGATGTACCAGGGTCTCTCAATCGATCAGTATGTCGAGCAAAAAGGCTTTGCATCGAAAGAAGAGTGGATCGAAAAAGAAGTTGGTCCACTAGCTGAATCCCGAGTCAAAGCTGGCCTCGCACTCTCAGAACTGAGCAAAGTCGAGAGCATCACCAGTAACAACGAAGAACTAGCTGAACGCGTCGCCGCTATGAAAGAGCAGTACGCCAAGCAGCCCGAGATGGCCAAGCGCTTCGACGAGCCAGAGATTCAGCACGAGCTGGCCAATCGAATTTTGACCGAAAAGACGATTGATCACTTGGTTGCGTTGAACACGAAATAGTTATATAGTTTGTCTATATGATAGGCGAACATCTCCCTGTAACACCACGCCGCGGTTGTGGCGCATTGGCTGCAGTTGCACTCGGTCTGGGGTTATCTGGGTGCAACCAACTACAAGTCAGACCAGCCAATGACTGCCAAATGGAGTCACGCGTCGATAAGGATATTACCACTATTTTGAGATTGCCTGAACAGACTGTAGTGGGGGTAACGTATGACCCGGACGCAGAGCAAGTTGCAGTGCATGGCTATACAGGAGATGTCGATCGATTTACTAGGTATGACTTATCGAGCGGAGCAGAAACGCTCACACTGACAGATAATGCCGGAATTCCTAATGTGTATTTTGTAGTGGAGGACGATACCATCACAGCGCGATGCGTTGGTGATTAGCACTCTTGACTCGCGAGTGCTAATTCGTCTATACTGAACGCATGACACAACCTAGCAATTATCTCGTCCCAAATGTAATCGTTCGCTCCGCGGATGGTGAGCGCGCCTATGACATCTATTCAAGACTCCTCGAAGAGCGTATTGTCTTTCTCGGTGAGCAAGTCAATGAACACACAGCCAACGTCGTCGTCGCGCAGCTGCTCCATCTGGCCAACGAAGACCCAGACAAAGACATCTCGTTGTACATCAACAGCCCGGGCGGCAGCGTATACGATGGTCTAGCTATCTATGACACTATGAACTTTATCAAGCCGGATGTGCAGACATTTGGTATCGGGTTGCAGGCAAGCATGGGTGCGTTTCTGCTATCGAGCGGCGCCAAAGGCAAGCGGCACTTGCTGCCACATTCACGCGTCATGATCCACCAGCCGTCGAGTGGCACGCAGGGCAAAGTGACTGATCAAGAGATAAGCCTCCGTGAGTCAATCCGCATCAAAAAACTCCTTCACGAAATCTTGGCAAAGAACACCGGTAAAACATTCAAACAAGTCGAAAAGGACGCCGACCGCGACTACTGGATGGACGCCGACGAAGCCGTCAAATACGGCCTGGCCGACAAGGTACTGAAAAACTAAAATATTTTACAAAATTAGAATAATCTGCTATAATATAAATATATGGCAGAAACTCAAAATGCAAGTAGCATTGAGTCGATCGATATATCGAACTCCCAGCTTGATTTGATTAACGTATTGCGTGCTAAGCAGTTAGCTGCTGGACGTCAAATACTGCATTTTTTCAATGTAGCTTCTGTATCAAGTGCTTCAATTGCGCCCTATCTAATTGATGCATACAAACAAAGTCCCGTAGTGAGTCTTGTCTCTACGACGGCAATGAGTGGCTTACTTATAGGAGCGATAGATCGCGGCAAGAATTATCGAAACCGAGCTAAACGGCTGAATGAAGCGTCACAGACTATGGACGCTATTCGTGAAACGATCGGCGAAAACATCGACATATTTACTTCGGATTATGACGAAAGCGAGAGTAGTTTGGCTTGGCAGGTGGCAGAAGGGGATAATCCGGACGCTGAGCGGGTACAGAAGCTCGCCGTGGTATCCGAGCTATTAGGAGTCGACGACATATGGTTGCCGGCACGAATCGCGAAAAGCTCACAAAAAGCTCGTTCGCTATATGATTTAGTGTCGGCAGTCAAAGAGGATCCAGTCGAAGAAACTCCTGGTGACAGCGAACTGTACGTTACGATATCGCGACAGGAGCTCAGTGATTTGGCGCATAAACTCGAACAGCTACGCCGGCTTGATGCGGATATGTACGCTCAGATCATTTCACTGTACGGTAAGAAGCAATTAGCCGAAGATATTGAAGAATTGTCGAGCAACATTGATGATCCGTCTGCTCGTGCGGCGATGGTTTGTAAGCTACGTGATGTATTACAGGATGCCTTGAGCGACACACAGAGAGAGCGTATCAATCGAACGGGGCCAGCCGGTATTTCACATACGACCAGTCGGATATCTGGGAGTACAGTGTATCAACATCGCTCCACGCAGATTGGCGGTGAACAAATCGATGCGATATTTGATGAACACGAGATGGTGACTGATCCCATCGAGACGGAGCAAAAGCTACACGCGGCGCTCGAGAGCGGAATGATCTCTCATGAAATCTATGTTTTGGCACTGAAATCTATCTATCTCAAATTAATGAGTTACGACATCGAAGACCACACAGATCAATCAAAGGCAACGGAACACGGATTGTCGGAGCAGTCCACACGAGCTAAGACGCTGCAGACGTCCGTGCTCGAGCAAGCAAGTGAGCATAAACCTCTTGCAAAACAGATCGTAACCCGTCTCGCGGCGATTACAGCGATTGCAGCCACTGTCTATGTCGGCGATGCATATGAACAGCATCATAGCCCGACGTATAGTCAACTCGACCACGAGATGTCGTACCTAGAATACGTGAATCATACAGGTGATCCCACCGGGGTAGCTGCTGTGCCGTTGCATTATGCTGATACTGCTATAGATGAGGCGAGGCAAGCTGTCGACTTGCCATTTCTAGATGACGAATCTGTATCGCTAAGTACTAGCATGTTCGGCGACAGTTCTGGTTCACAGACGAGGACATTTGGATCTATCGAGACACATAACGGAGCGTCGACACTAGGATACTGGGGTACACAGCCACATAACTTTGTGTCATTTTGGCCTGAACGTGATGAGCTGGGCAGCTTTTCCGTTGATTGGACCGAGGCAACGGAAATGGTTGCGCTGCCGACGGAACTGCCAGAAGCGTACGCAGACCAGCCAAACATCAAAGTCGAACTAACGGTAAGAGCAGGTGACCCGTTACCCGTACTCGAGGGTACGAAAATCGTTGCGAGTACACAAATTTACGATGTTGAGTCGGTTTCAGTGAATCCTGGTTTGGAATTTAACAGCAGCACGGGAGTATGGTCCACCAGAAGTTTCCTCACTGATTTTGAGCAGATGAGATCGTCCTCAGTTGATGTGACCTATTGGCTCGCTCAGAGTGATGATGCGACATTGAGCGCTACGAGCCCAGTTGAATGGGATACTGTACGTACTGATTATTCATCTGAGGTCGTAGGTTTAGAGGTGTCGCAAGCGGATATGAGCGCGCATGACGTACTCGATGATATAAAAAGAAAACACTACAGCTATACGCCCATTGATAGCGTGTTTCATGATGCGGAGTCTCAACAAAATGTATACGAGTCGCTGAAAGCGAGTCATGATGCAAATTGCAACACCGCAGCATTAGAGTACTTGTTAGCAACCGGTGGCATCAGTCCGGATGGTGACTTTGTTAACCCTGTGAAGGGCTTTCTCATCAAAGAACCTAATGCATCTGAGTTTTCTCAGCCTGGCCACATGTGGTTGGTTGATGAGAGCGGCGATTACTACGATCCTACTCCACACGCCAGTACGTCATTTTCAGATGAGAGAATTGCAGATACGTTACCTTATGTTGCCGGTGGAGCAAGTATATTGTTAGCTTTATGGGGTCTTGGCGGCACTATACGTCGACGCTATTCAGAAGACAAGTTGGGATTAGTAAACTTTGCAACTGGGGTCGAACGACAAGCGCTGTATGAACGACCTGGACAAAAACCACCAGCGGCTGTAAGCAACACTGGCACAATTTCGCGTCGCTCATACAACGGAGCACCTCGTGGTCCTGTTGAACGCTACAAGCATGCTGCGGAACGAGTGAAGCTGAACCCACTCCAAAAGCTTAAACTTGCCGGCGGTATCGCAGTTGATTCGTATGTAGCGCGGGCATCTGCGCGAAAATAACTAGAAATACCATTGACGACGACTGAATAGTTTGTCACAATAGTACTCAATGAAGATTGAGTAAACTTGGGTCGACTGTATGCCACGCCCGCGGCGGGGGCTTTTTGGCGTGCGAAACCCATATTTAGAAAAACTTCGGCGCCACACCTGGAGCTCGTACGACCCATACGACCTCTGGAACACATCAATCATCTAACTAGCGAGGAGCGACCAATTATGGCCAAGGCAGCCAAAACACAGTCGAGCCGGGACAACAGCCGCGTATTCTTTACCAAGCAAGACGACGCGCTCGAAGTACCCCAGCTCATCGCTCACCAGTCAGAGTCATGGCGAGATTTCGTCGAGACCGGCCTGGGTGAGATATTTGCAGAAATCAACCCAATCGAGGATTACACCGGGCAAAAGCTCGAGCTGCGATTCAAAGATTACCAGTTTGGTGAAGCCAAGACCACCGATCAGTTCGCTAAAGAAAACAATTTGACGTTCGAAGCGCCTCTGACGGTCAACGTCGAGCTGACCAACAAAGTCAGCGGCGAAGTCAGTGAACAGGAAATCTACATGGGCGACTACCCCTGGATGACCGAGCGAGGCACATTTGTTGTCAACGGCACCGAACGTGTCGTCGTCAACCAGTTGATCCGTTCGGCGGGCGTATTCTTTACCGCTGATGCCGCGACCGGCCGCAATCTATACGGCGCAAAAATGATTCCTGGCCGCGGTGCGTGGCTGGAATTCGAGACCGCCGCCAACGGCGCCATGTACGTCAAAATCGACCGCCGCCGCAAACTGCCAGTCACCACGCTGCTTCGTGCACTTGGGTACGGTAAGATTTCAGATATCCGTAAGGCATTTGAAGATATCGACACCGGCGACGTCAAATACATCGACGCCACACTAGAAAAAGACACCACGCATGGCCCGAACGAAGCCTTGATCGAAGTCTACCGCAAACTGCGCCCAGGCGACCTAGCGACAGTCGACAACGCTCGCCAGATGATCGAGCGCATGTTCTTTGACTTTAAACGCTTCGACTACAGTCGTGTCGGTCGATTCAAGCTCAATCAGCGACTGGGTCTGGATGTCGCAAACACCACCGAAAACCGCGTCTTCCAGATGAGCGACCTAATCGCCGTCATCCGCGAGTTGATCCGCCTCAACAACACCCAGGAAGCCGCTGATGACATCGACGCCCTCAGCAACCGCCGCGTCAAGATGGTCGGCGAGCTCGTAGCTCGTCAGTTCCGCGTCGGTATGCTCCGCATGCAGCGCAACATCATGGACCGCATGAGCATGTCTGATCTCGAATCGGTCACGCCGAGCCAGTTAATCAACGCTCGACCGGTCGTCGCTGCCGTCCGTGAGTTCTTTGCCAGCTCACAGCTGAGCCAGTTGCTCGACGAAGTCAACCCGCTCTCAGAACTGTCGCACAAGCGCCGTCTGAGCTCGATGGGTCCTGGCGGTCTCTCACGTGAGCGCGCCGGATTCGACGTCCGTGACGCTCACCCGACGCACTATGGACGTATCTGTTCAGTCGAGACGCCAGAAGGCGCCAACATCGGTCTGGTGCTCAACCTCGCAACATACGCCAAAGTCAACGAATACGGCTTTATCGAAACGCCGTACCTACGTGTCAAAAACGGTAAGGTCTCTGATGAAGTCGTCTACCTCGACGCCAGTCAAGAACTCGGCGAAGTCATCGCTGACGCCGGTGCCGAGATCGACGACAAAGGATCGTTCGTCAATGAACGTGTCTCAGCCCGCAAGAATCTAAAGCCAGAGCAAGTTGACGCTAGCGAAGTCACGTTGATGGACGCTGCCAACAAGCAGATCCTCGGCTCGACCGCCAGCCTGGTGCCATTTATCGAGAAAAACCGTATCGACCGCTCATTGACTGGTTCGAACATGCAACGCCAAGCCGTGCCACTACTCACGCCGCAAGCCGCAACCGTCGGCACCGGCATGGAAACTCACGTCGCCCGTGACTCGGGCCAACTAATCGTCGCCGAGGATGCCGGTGAAGTCGTCCGTGCTGATGGTGACTTGGTCGAAGTCAAGTACAAAGATGGTGTCAAATCATACGCCCCGATCCACTTTGCGAAGAGCAACGACGACCGTTCGGTCAACCAAAAAGTCCGCGTCACCCGTGGCCAAAAACTCAAAAAAGGCGATACGCTGATCGAAGGTATGTCGATTGCTGATGGCGAAATCGCCCTCGGTCGCGACCTGACCGTGGCCTTTATGCCATGGGCTGGTTACAACATGGACGACGCCATCGTGCTTTCGAACCGCTTGGTCGAAGACGATAGCTTGACCAGCATCAACATCAAGGATTTCAACGTCGAAGTCCGCGAAACCAAGCTGGGTCCAGAGATCGTCACCCGTGACATCCCAAATGTATCCGAAGAAAGCTTGCGTCACCTGGATGAAGACGGTATCGTGCAAGTCGGATCAGAAGTCCGCGCTGGCGACGTGCTGGTCGGTAAGATCACGCCAAAAGGTGAGCAAGAGCTCAGCTCAGAAGAACGACTGCTACGCGCAATCTTCGGTGAAAAAGCCAAAGACGTCCGCGACACCAGTCAGCGCATGAACGGCGCCATGGGCGGCAAGGTCGTCGGCGTCAAAGTCTTCAGCCGCGAAAACGGTCACGAACTCAAAGCCGGCGTGCTGATGCAAATCCAGATCTTTGTCGCTAGTTTGCGCAAAATCAGCGTCGGTGACAAGTTGGCCGGTCGCCATGGCAACAAGGGTGTCATCGCGCGCATCCTGCCTGTCGAAGACATGCCGTACCTCGAAGACGGAACGCCTGTTGATATCGTGCTCAACCCGCTGGGTGTGCCGAGTCGTATGAACCTGGGTCAGTTGTTTGAAACTCACCTCGGTATGGCAGCACGCGCTCTAGGCTACAAAGTCGCTACGCCACCATTTAACGGCGTGCCAACTGAAACTATCGAAGATGAGCTGGAAAAAGCCGGCTTTGCCCGTGACGGCAAGAGCCAATTGTTTGACGGCCGCACCGGTGAAGCGTTCGAAGAGCGCACCACGGTCGGTGTCATGCACATGATCAAGTTGCACCACATGGTTAGCGACAAGATCCACGCCCGTTCAACCGGTCCGTACACCATGGTCACCCAGCAGCCACTCGGTGGTAAGGCGCAAAACGGTGGTCAGCGATTTGGTGAGATGGAGGTCTGGGCACTCGAAGCGTACGGAGCCGCGACGACCCTGCAGGAAATGCTGACGATCAAGTCGGACGACGTCTACGGTCGCGCCAAAGCCTACGAATCGATCATCAAAGATGAAGTCATCGTCGGTCCGAAATTGCCAGAATCGTTCAACGTCCTGGTCAAAGAACTCCAAGGACTCGGCCTGCGCGTCGACCTGATGGAAGACCAAGATGGTGACGGCGATGTCGACACCACCGTCGACGCCGAAGCGGTCATAGCCAGCAGCGGTCCAGCCGACAAGACGACACCAGTTGATGACGAAGACACTGAAACCGTGCTCGATGAAGCAGACGATGTCGATTTCAACGAAGACGGCCTGAACATCGAAACAGCAGAAGAATTTGACGACGAAGATGAATCTAAGAAAGAGGAGGCATAGCAATGGCGCGGTTCAACCCTACCACCGACATCGCTGATTTTGATGCGGTACGCCTGGCCGTGGCAAGCCCTGATGACATCATGAAATGGAGTCACGGCGAAGTCACCAAGCCAGAAACCATCAACTATCGAACCCAAAAACCAGAGCGTGACGGTCTGTTCTGTGAGCGGATTTTTGGTCCGGTCAAAGACATCAACCCGCACGACACCAAGCTCAAAGGCGTCCGTAGCCGTGAAGCCGCCGTCGACAAGAACGGCGAGCTGGTAACGAAATCGATCGTGCGCCGTGAGCGCATGGGTCACATCCAGCTGGCCGCTCCAGTGGCGCACATTTGGTTCATGCGTGGCACCCCGAGCGCAATGAGCTTGCTGCTCGGCATCACCGTGCGTAACCTCGAGCGCATTGCCTACTTCGCGACCTACGTTATCCTGGATGTCGACACCGAAGCCCGCGATCAAATGCTAGCTGATCTCGAAGCCGAGACCGAAGCTGGCCGCGCCGCGATCAAAATGCGCTACGAGCGCGAAGCTGAGGCTGACAATGCAGATGTTAAACAACTCGCTGAAGCCCAGAGCAAAGAACTCGAAGAACTCGAAGACAGCTTCCAGACCAAGAAATCGCAACTTGAAAGCCTGAACAAGAGCGCATTGCTCAACGAGACCGACTACCGCGCGTTGCCAGAAGAATACGAAGAATTGGTCCGCGTCGGCATGGGCGGTAAAGCGCTCAAAGAATTACTGGACGACATCGACTTGCCGACCCTGATCGACGAACTGAGCGCTGAAGTCGAAGAAGCCAAAGGCCAAAAAGAGAAGAAATTGCTCAAACGTCTGAAAGTACTCGAAGGCATGCAGTCTGCCGGCATCTCACCGAGTAGCCTTGCGATGACTATCCTGCCAGTTATCCCACCGGATCTGCGTCCGATGGTGCAATTGACCGGTGGTCGATTCGCGACTAGCGACTTGAACGACCTGTATCGTCGTGTCATCAACCGTAACAACCGTTTGAAAAAACTGATCGACCTCAACGCGCCAGAAGTCATCTGCCGCAACGAAATGCGCATGCTTCAAGAAGCCGTCGACAGCCTGATCGATAACTCGGCTGCCCGTGGTGGCCGTGCCGTCAACGCGACCGGTGGACGCCGTCGTCTGAAATCAATCAGCGACATGCTCAAAGGTAAGCAAGGCCGTTTCCGTCAGAACTTGCTCGGTAAACGTGTCGACTACAGTGGTCGAAGCGTCATCGTGGTCGGTCCAAAGCTGAAGATTCACCAATGTGGTCTACCAAAAGCCATGGCACTCGAGCTGTTCAAGCCATTTGTCATCAGCTGGTTGATCCGCGGGGAACACGCCCACAACATCCGCAGCGCAACTCGCTTGATCGAAGCCGGTGAAGCCGTCGTCTGGGACGCCCTGGACGCCGTCATCGAAGGCAAATATGTGCTGCTCAACCGTGCGCCGTCGCTGCACCGTTTGTCCATACAAGCCTTTCAACCAGTGCTGGTCGAAGGTAAAGCCATCCAGCTGCACCCACTCGTCGCCAACGGATTCAACGCTGACTACGATGGTGACCAGATGGCTGTGCACTTGCCGCTGTCTGAAGACGCGCAGCGCGAAGCTCGCGAGCTGATGAGCGCCACCAACAACCTATTGAAACCTGCCGACGGTAGCCCGGTGCTCAACATCGGTCAGGACGTCGTGCTCGGTAACTATTACTTGACGTACGAAAAACCAGGTGTCTACGACACTGACAAGAAGAAAATCTTTGCCAACAGCTACGACGCCGAACTGGCCTACGACCTAGGTAAGCTCGAGCTGCAGACACCAATCCGTCTGCGTACCAAAGGCGAGATCCGTGACACCACGCTGGGCCGTGTGTTCTTCAACGAGATTTTGCCGGAAGATTTCCCGTACGACAACAACGTGCAGAATAAGAAACAGCTCAAAAAAGTCCTCGGACGAGTCTTTGACCGCTACGGCGCCGAAGTCACTGCGCAAACAGCCGACCGCATGAAAGGCTTGGCGTTCCGCTTCGCCACGACTGCCGCGGTATCAACCGGTAAAGACGACTACCCACACTTCGAAGAAGTCTCAGAGTTTGTGGCCGAAGGTGACGCCAAAGCCGCGCTCATCTCGGAGCAATTCGATGACGGTTTGATCACCGAAAACGAACGCTACAAGCTGACCGTCGCCAACTGGACGGCCGTCGACGGCAAGATCACTGAGTTCATGAAAGACCAATTGGCCGACATGGACACCAGCATCTCCGTCATGGTCAACTCCGGTGCGCGTGGTGATATCTCTAACGTCAAGCTGGCCAGCGCCATGATC
>JAUIGH010000009.1 GCA_030429935.1 bacterium
CGAGAGCGTCGATCCTGGCAAGTCAATCACCATCAGCGAGATGAACGCTTATCGATTTGGCGGCGGCTTCAACCGCGTCGGTCGTGGTACGATCTCGTGGGGTGAAGCCACCAGCGGTATGTACCGCTACATCCACTAGGATTTTGATCCCATAGCAAATACCCCTGTGATAACAGGGGTATTTTTGGTATAATTGACATATATGTTCGTCGATACCGCAAAAGTATTTATCCAGGCAGGCAAAGGCGGCGACGGTGTCGTCAGCTTTCGTCATGAGATATACGTCGACAAAGGTGGTCCCGATGGCGGTGATGGCGGCAACGGCGGTGATGTGATATTCGAAGCCACCGAAAACCTCAATACACTGGTCGACTTTCGATTCAAACCAGAGCTCAAAGCCACCAATGGCCAAAACGGCGCTAAGCAAAAAAAGCACGGTAAATCAGGCGAAGATTTGATCGTCAAAGTACCGATGGGCACCGTGATAAAGCGCGATGGGCGTATTCTAGCCGACCTGACCGAGCACGGTGAACGAGCGGTCGTCGCCTATGGTGGTGATGGCGGATTCGGAAACGCGCACTTCAAATCCAGCACTCGACAAGCACCTAAAATCGCCGAGCTGGGCGAGGCCGGCGAAACATTCGAAGCCGAGCTGGAGCTCAAGTTGCTTGCCGACGTCGGGCTGGTCGGATTTCCTAACGCCGGTAAATCGACCTTTCTCTGTGTCGTCAGTAATGCCAAACCGGAAATCGCTAACTACGAGTTTACAACCCTGACGCCAAATCTGGGTGTGGCCGATATCGATGACGGCACGCTGCTGATAGCAGATATTCCTGGCGTAATCGAAGGCGCAAGCCAGGGCAAAGGTCTGGGTGACGCGTTTTTGCGCCACATCGAGCGCACCGGCGTACTGCTGCATCTGATCGATGTCTACAGCGATGACATCGCCGCCGGCTATCAGACGATTCGCAACGAACTAGCTCAGTACAGCCCTGAGTTGGCTGAACGGCCAGAAGTCATCGCTCTAACCAAATGCGAAGGTCTAGACGACGATATCGTCGATATGCAGCGTCAAGCGGTACGCGATGTCGCGGGCGATACGCCTATCTATCCTATCTCGTCACAGGCACACCAGGGTATCACGGACGTGCTCCGAACTTTACGCACGGCAGTGCAGCAATCTACCCAGGCGGTCGATACCACTGACTCGGATGAGCTAGATGATACGATCCCAACTATCACTATCGACGACGTGGACACCGAAACCGAGTGGGACGTTGAAGCGGTCGAGGGTGGCTATGTGGTGCGCGGTCACAAAATTGAGAAGTTTGCTCGCCGGACAAACTTTGATCAATTCCAAAGCGTCAATCGCTTGCGTGATATTATGAAAAAAATGGGCATCACTCACGAACTCATCCGCCAAGGAGCCGCTGGCGACTCATTGATCGGCATCGGCGAGAGCGAATTTACACTGGTTGAACAATAAAATCATAAAAAACTATTGACATTACATCAACTAAGTAGTATAATGAAAATTATCGTTGATTGAGCGTGCCTAGCTGCAAGCTCTCGGCGGTACCTTAACAACGTGTTAGATAACTACCCAGACTATTGGCTGGAGTAGGTTGTGCATCTCGGTATGTGCGTCCTACTCCAGTCACTAGCCTCGTCGGCAAGATGACTGGCCACGGCCGCGGTGGCGATGAACTATCGCCCAAGAGGACCCCGGCTATAAATGAAACCAGCCCACCAGGAGAGAGGTTGCGAGTGATCGCGACGTTCAACTCAGGCTTCATCTAGATGCGATGAATCAACAAAAACCGAAGATTCACCGCAAACCGACCACACTGGAAAGGAGGGTCATGCACCCGCTCCTGATATACAATCATAGGTGAGAGGTAGCCCCTCATTCGTCGTCCGCACGATGCGGACAGTACCATGACCGACATATTGGTTGTTAGTGCTGATCTATGCGGCTGAATCAAAACCCAGCCGCAAGACACGCTACTCGGCTCGTGCCGCCAACTCTGCTTCCTTGTGAAGCTGGACCGAGAGAACGGACGCATACCCAATGCGTCGCTGTCTACGACTTCAATGTCGTGCTCGAAGGTCAACCGTCATGGTATCGAACTATTGTCGCCTCGGCGACATAAGCGTTCCTAGGAGCGCAACCTTTGCCACGGGAGGGCGCTACTCATTATGTGCGTTGCACAGTAGCGCCCTCCCAGGCTCATTATCTAACACGTTGTGTTTTTCTAGACACTGTATCCCCCGCAACTGCGGGGATTTTATATTGACATAATATATAGTTTATGTTAATATACTATTATTGCACAACTCCGTGCATGCACATCACATCGACGCTCTGGAAGGAGCTCATTATGACCATCGACCCGTTTGCCAGCAAAATCGCCGCCGCGCAGCAGCGCGAGGCTGAAGAAGTCGCTCGGGCCAAGGATGCCAAGTATGCCAAGGATGCCGAGCTCGCTGAACGTCGTGCAAAGAACCAGGCCGAGCGCGAGCGCGCTGCTCGAGAAGCCGAGACCAAGAGGATCGTCGACTTCGGCAAGCGTTTCCTGGAGGCGGTGGCTTCGAAGGTCGCGGCCGACTGGATGAAGCCGGGACGGATCGACCAGATCCGTCAGTTCTCAGTCGCGCTCTTGTCCTACGTGGACAAGCCACTGCCGAACATCAACCGCCGCGATCGAGACCAGATCCTCGACAAGTTCGAGTACGGCCTGCAGTTGTCCAGCGAGCACGGATTCACCGTGCCCGAGGGGATGCTGTACGGCCAGCGTCTGGTCGCCGAGCGCGAGGCACAGCGTGAGGCCCGTCAGCAGCAGAAGTTGGTGATCCGCCAGGGTAAGCCCGACAAGGTGCATTCTTCGGTGGACAAGTCGAGCGCGGCCGTCGTGCCGGCCAAGCCGGCCACCACGCCCCGTAGGAAGGGCAAGGACAGGCGGCCGGCGCACCTGCGCTCGGTCAGCTGATGCTCGAGTGATGTGCGGCGGGGGAGGAGTTAGCGATAACTTCCTCCCCCGCCACGAGAATTTTTTGTAGATACACCGTATAGCACGGTGTTTTTTGATATTCTAGTACTATGGCGCAGACGTATTATTTTTATGACCTTGAGACCAGTGGGCTCGATCCGCGGAGTGATCGGATCATGCAGTTTGCGGGGCAGCGGACTGACGAAAATTTTCAGCCGATCGGTGAGCCACACAATGTCTTGATCACATTGGCCGAGGACACACTACCCAGTCCGCACGCCCTGATGGTCACCGGCATCACACCGCAAAAGACCGTCGAAGAAGGCTACAGCGAGCGCGAGTTTTGTGAGATATTCATGAATGAGATCGCGACGCCGGACACGATCATGCTCGGGTTTAATAACATCAGATTTGACGACGAATTTATGCGCGCTCTATTGTGGCGAAACTATCAGGATCCGTATGAGTGGACGTATAGCGATGGTCGCAGTCGCTGGGACATGTTGGACGTGGTGCGTATGACGCGGGCCTTGCGACCAGATGGCATCACCTGGCCGGTTGTCGACGGTAAACCGACCAATCGCCTGGAGTTACTATCGGCTGAAAACGGTATCGAACACACTTCGGCCCACGATGCGCTGAGTGATGTCAATGCGTTGATTGGCGTCACGAAGCTGATCGCCGATAAACAGCCGCAGCTATTTGCGTGGCTGAAAAAACTGCGTGACAAAAACCAAGTCAAACAGCTCGTCGATCTCAGCACGCCGCAACCTTTTGTCTATAGCAGCGGCCGCTACGATGCGGCGCATGAGAAAACTACCGTGGCCTATCCGCTAGCTCCGGCCGAGCACGGTAATGTGCTGGTATATGATCTGCGCCATGATCCGACCCAGTGGGTCGATATGTCCACTATCGAGCTGCGCAAAATAGCGAACACGCCATACAAAGAACGAGATGAATCATACCAGGCGATACCGGTCAAAAAACTGCAGTACAATCGCTGTCCGGCTGTGGCGCCGCTCGGCGTGCTCGAGCAAGACGATGGCTGGTCGCGAATCGATATTGACCAAAAAACCGTCCAGCAGCACATGGATACGCTGCGTCAGCATCCACAGTTTGCGCGTACGATCGAAGAAATCATCGGTGGTCGACCCGACTATCCGAAGGTCGCTGATGCAGAAGGTCAGCTGTACGACGGTTTTGTTTCTCCGCGCGACAAGCTGCGATCGGAGACAGTCCGCAACGCTAATGCGAGTGATCTCGCAAAGACGGACATGCAGTTTGACGATGCTCGCTTAGCAGCTATCTTGCCTCGCTATAAAGCGCGCAATCTGCCGACCAGCATGAGTGATGACGATCGTGGTGCTTACGAAGCCTATCGCAACGAACGCTTGTCCCGGCAAGCACGGCCGTTTGCTGAAGCAGTCCAGCAACTCGCAGCTCGTTCGGACTTGACCGACCATCAACAATTCGTGCTGGAAGAACTACAACTGTGGTATCAAGCGATTATGCCTGCTGAACCAGATAGCTAGATCGAACCACGCATACGTCGCTGCGCATAGAGCACTAGACAGGCCCAGGCTGCCATGGTCGCCAATGTTAGCATAACGGTCGGCGATAGACTTAGGGCAGTACCTGGCACCGCGCCGATCATCACAAAGTACAGCAGCGCATGCGCAACACCAGAATACATAACGGCTCCGACCGCTAACATCATCCCAATACCAAAAAACACTTTTTCGCGCATGCTATCTCCTAGTTATTTAACAATATATACCTCTAGTCAATTGTATGCAAGCATGGACGGAATGAGTTGTAACACCGTGACGAGCACGGGTGATTCTGCTATACTATCTAGTTGATGTCTGAACTGATAAAAGTATCCGGAGCTAGGGAACACAACCTCAAAAACGTCGATGTGGAGATCCCGCGCGACAAGCTGGTAGTTATCACCGGCCTCAGTGGATCGGGCAAATCTAGCCTGGCATTTGACACCATCTACGCCGAGGGTCAGCGACGCTATGTCGAGAGTCTGTCCAGCTACGCCCGACAATTTCTCGGCATCATGGATAAGCCGGATGTCGATAGTATCGAGGGCCTGAGCCCAGCGATTAGTATCGATCAAAAATCTACCAGCCGTAACCCGCGTAGTACGGTGGCGACCGTCACCGAGATTTATGACTATCTGCGTTTACTCTACGCTCGTATCGGCGTGCCGCACTGTCCGGTCTGTGGCAAAGCCGTCCATCGTCGTACGCCCCAAGCCATCATCGACGAAGTTATGAAGCTCGATGCCGGCACGCGCGTGTTGCTATTGGCACCAATCGTTCAGCAAAAAAAAGGTGAGCACCAACATATACCTGAACAGTATTCACGCCAAGGCTTTGCGCGGGCCCGTGTCGACGGCGTCGTGTATTCACTGGACGAATTTCCTGAACTGCAAAAAAGCTACAAACACGACATCGAAATCGTCGTCGATCGTCTGGCGCTCAATCCAGATGCGATCAGTCGTGTCACGCAGTCGGTCGAGCAAGCACTTGAAATATCAGGCGGTATCATCCAAGTACTCAACGCTGATACAGAAGAAATGCACACGCTCAGCCAACGCTATGCTTGTGTCGATCACCCAGCCGAAGATATCCCGGAGCTCGAGCCGAGGCTATTTAGCTTTAACTCGCCGCAGGGTGCCTGTCCGACATGTACCGGGCTGGGTAGCCGTCTGGAAGTCGACCCTGATCTGGTCTTTAATCCAAACCTGACTATCGCCGAGGGTGCAATTCGTCCGTACAACCGGGTCAATTCAGATGCTTGGTATATTAAACGTCTCCAAGAGGTCGCCGATGCGCATGGTTTTGATCTGCAGACTGCAGTAAAAGATTTACCCGAAGAAGCCCTGCAAAAGGTTCTCTATGGTACAGGTACACAAAAATATCGGGTTCAGCTGGGAACCGGACGTAGCTATGATTCGATCTACGAAGGTGTCATTCCGAATCTCGAGCGACGCCACAAAGAAACCGATAGTGAATTTATGCGAAAAGACATCGAGCGCTTTATGCGCGAGCGAAAATGTCACGATTGCAAAGGCGCTCGTCTCAAACCTGTCGTGCTCGCGGTGACGGTAGAGGATTACAGCATCATCGACATCACTGATCTGAATATCGAGCAGGCGCTGGATGTATTTGAAAACTTGCAAAGTATGACCGGTGATCGCAAAAAAATCGCTGAGCCGATTTTCAAAGAAATTACTGAGCGACTCGGATTTATGAACAATGTTGGTCTGAACTACCTAGAACTAGGTCGAGCTGCCAATACATTGAGTGGTGGTGAAGCGCAGCGTATTCGCCTCGCGACACAAATCGGTTCTGGGTTGCAGGGTGTGCTGTACGTGCTCGATGAGCCATCGATTGGACTGCATCAACGTGATAACGACCGTCTGATAGCGACTCTCAAACGATTGCGTGATCTAGGTAATACGGTGCTAGTGGTCGAGCATGACGAAGACACGATTCGTTCGAGCGACTATCTGGTAGATGTTGGGCCAGGGGCCGGTGTGCACGGTGGCACTATCGTGGCGCACGGTTCGCCAGACGTTGTGGCTGAGAGCGAAGATTCGATAACAGGTAAGTATCTATCAGGTCGTGAGAAAATCGCTGTTCCAACCAAGCGGCGCCCAATTGAAAATGATCGGCAGCTCATCATTCGCGGCGCCCGCGAAAACAATCTGAAGAACATCGATGTCAGTTTTCCGCTAGGCGTTATGACAGTCGTCAGCGGTGTCAGCGGCAGCGGTAAATCGACGCTGGTCAACGACATCCTCGCAAAAGAACTGTCCGCGCGCCTGCACCGCGCTCAGACCGTGCCTGGTGCACATGAAAACATCGAAGGCATCCAGCAGCTCGACAAAGCCATCATCATCGATCAATCGGCTATCGGTCGGACGCCACGCTCGAACCCAGCGACGTACACGGGTGTGTTTACGCCGATTCGCGAATTATTTGCTAGTACACCAGAAGCTAATGTGCGTGGCTACAAGCCAGGTCGATTTAGCTTCAACGTCAAAGGCGGCCGGTGTGAAAACTGTCAGGGTGATGGCGTCATCAAAATAGAAATGCATTTCCTGCCCGATGTCTACGTCACCTGCGATGAATGCGGTGGCAAACGATACAACCGTGAGGCGCTCGAGATAACCTACAAAGACAAAACGATATCTGACGTACTCGAAATGACTGTTGAGACTGCGGCGAGGTTCTTCGAAAACGTGCCGTCGATCGCGCGCAAGCTAACGACGCTGGTTGATGTCGGTCTCGGCTACATCACGCTCGGTCAACCAGCTACGACATTTAGTGGTGGCGAAGCGCAGCGTATCAAACTAGCCAGCGAGCTGAGCCGACGGAGTACGGGCAAGACGCTATATATTCTGGATGAACCGACGACAGGTCTGCACTCAGCAGACGTCAAAAAACTGCTCGGGATCCTGAGCCAACTGGTAACGGGTGGCAACACCATGGTAGTGATCGAACACAATCTCGATGTCATCAAGTCAGCTGACCACATCATCGACATGGGCCCTGAGGGCGGCGTCGGCGGCGGTCAAGTCGTCGCTACCGGCACACCAGAAGACATCGCCAAGAACGCTAAAAGTTTCACTGGCCACCACCTAAAATCGATGCTGTAAATCGTTTACAGTACGTATTTGATAACAACAAAGCCGACAACGACGAGGGCGATAAACGCAAAGCCGAGGATGTCGACGTATTTTTCAATCTGGTCTTTATAGCGACGGCCAAAATGCTGCATCAGATAGGCGACCAGGTAAAACCGACCGCCGCGGCCGATTATCGAACCAATCAGAAATACCGGAAAGAACATCTGCGCAGCACCGCCGGCGATGGTGAATATTTTGTACGGTATCGGCGTAAATCCAGCGACGATAATCGCGATAGCGCCGTATTCGCTGAACCATTCGACGGCAGAGTTGTAGGCGTCTTCGTAGCCGACATTGATGATGATTGGCATGACGGCACCGATTGCTAACCAGCCGATGATATAGCCGAACACACCGCCTAGCACTGAGCTGAGTGTCGTAATCGTTGCTAAACGAAACCATTTCTTGGGTGTGGCGACAACCATGGCGACCAGCAGTGGGTCAGGTGGAATCGGAAAAAACGAACTTTCGGCAAAACTAAGCCCGCCGAGTGCTCTTTCTGCTGATGGTTTGTCAGCCCATGACACCACCCAGCCGTATAGACTGCGCATCAAGTTGCGTGGTCCGTCTAACAGGTCAATTAGTTTGAAGCCTGGTTTGGTGTCGTCGAACTTGTCGTAATCGGGAGCGTTGTTGCGTTTCATCTGCAGGCTAGTATACCACCTCTGGCGCTAGGTGGGCAGATGTGGTATGATACAAGGACAATTAAATCAATTACCTCCGAACAGGTATTCTCACAAGGAAAAGGAGAAGAGAGATGGGAGATAAAATCACCCTCGCAGTGGACGAGCGCGATGTCCACGGTAAAAAAGTCGCGCGCCTACGCAAAGAAGGTTTGGTGCCAGGCGTCGTCTATGGTCCAGGCATCGATCCGATGAGCATCCAGGTGCCAGAAGGCGAACTGCAAAAAGTTGTCTCGATCGCCGGCAAGCACAGCCCGGTGCATCTGACAGGTAAAAAGCGTCGTATCGCCATGATCAAAGATGTCGACATCGACCCAGTCCGTAACGCAATCCACCACGTGTCGTTTCACGCCGTGCGTGCTGACCAGCCAGTGACGACTGATGTGCCGATTCACTTGACGGGTATCGGTGAGTCAGAAGCCGAAAAGAATGGTCTGATCGTTCTGCAGACACTCGACCGCGTCGAGATTAAAGCGCTGCCGATGGATCTGCCAGAAGCAATCGAAATCTCGATCGCGGATCTGAAAGACGAAGGCGAGAAATTGACGCTGGCCGCCGCTGTATTGCCAGAAAACGTCGCGTTCGTCGAACATGAAGTCCACAGCGTCGAAGAAGATGACGAAGGTTACGAAGCGCCAAAAGTAACTGACCAAGTCGTGGCCAGTGTCTGGGAGCCAGCTGCGCTGCAAGCAGCCAACGAAGCTGCGGCTGGTGACGCTGAAGACGAATCTGATGTCGAATCAGAGCACGGTGACGACGAGGCTGGTGAAGGCGAATCTGAATCGAGTGAAGAATCAGCAGACGACAAATCTGACGACTAATCTGACCTGAGCTCAGCAAAAATACCCGCGCGACTATCAGCGCGGGTATTGTTATTCTTGGATAAAGCCGCCGCTCTGATGGTTCCACAGCGAGGCGTAGACGCCGTCGTGTTCCAGTAGCTCGGCATGCGAACCGTCTTCGATGATCTGGCCGTCGTCGAGGACGATGATACGATCCATGTGACGTAGTGTCGATAGACGGTGAGCGATGACGATGCTGGTTCGTCCGTGCATCAACTCTGTGAGCGATTCTTGGATGAGCTTTTCGCTTTCGCTATCGAGCGCCGATGTTGCTTCGTCGAGCGCCAGGATTGGTGCATCTTTGAGGATGGCTCGAGCGATAGCGATGCGTTGCCGTTGTCCGCCACTGAGTTTGACGCCGCGTTCACCTACCATGGTGTCAAGTCCGTCTGGTAGCTTCTGGATAAATTCCCATGCATGCGCTTGTTTTGCTGCTTGAGTGACTTCTGCGTCTGTGGCTCGTTCTTTTCCGTAAGCGATATTTTCCCGCAATGTTCTATGAAACAGAGCCGGCTCTTGGGGAACATAGGAAATGTTGCTGCGCAAACTTGACTGAGTGACATTCCGTATATCTACACCCTCAACTAGTATCTTGCCTTCGGTTACGTCGCTAAATCGAAGCAATAGCTGTACGATTGTTGACTTTCCAGCACCCGAGTGGCCAACCAGTCCGACGCGTTGCCCTGCAATCACATCGAGTTCAAAGTTTTTGATGACATCAGGAGAATCGTTTTCGTATCGATAGGAGACATTCGAGAAGCTAATCGAACCTGTCGTAACGTGTAAAGTTTTTGCATCTGGTGAATCGTATAATTGGTTTGGCGTGAGCAACATCTCTGTCATAGGCTGCGCGTCTAAGAATGCTTGATCGTAACCATTGATAATGTCTGACAATACAAACAACTGAGAACCGATGCGCTGAATGTAGGCTAAGACAAAAATCCCTGTCGCAAGAGCCATAGTGCCGTCTTGAATGAGTTGTACTGATGCTGCCACTGCTAAGATTTGGACGACTACCAGAATTAGTACTCGAACCGAACCTTCGGTCATCAGAAAGCCGATATCTTTAGTGTAGATAGATCGAAACTGTTTAGTCAGATTTGATATGTTCTTTTGTTCACGTTCTTCGCCGGCATAACTCCGGACAACCAGACTGTTTGTGAGCGAGTCAGCAACTTCGCCGTGAATTTTTGCGACTAGGCTTTTTCGCTCGTGACGCCAAGGTGCGCGGTAATGTGCGCTCCATCGAATTTGCAACACTAGCAGTACAATTAGACTAAGCAGGATGAGGCTCACTGCCCAAGATGCCAACGCAACAAGAGTAAGTCCTACAGCAAGTGTAATCACAAAGCTCAATGTGCGGATGATAAACAGGTCTTGGATCGTGACGTAGCTTCGAATGTAGTCAATATAACGGCTGGTCATGGCGCCGATTTTTTGATTGACAAAAAATGCAGAGTCTTTCGATATTAATTCGGCGAACGTCCTGCGTCGTAAATTTTCCAACATGTATCCTTCATGGTGTACCATTGCTTTGAAACCAACGTAATTCAGCCCTGCACCCAACACTCCAAATGCGACGGCTACCCATAGCCAGGTTGTAATTGAACCGCTGCTAGAGCTCGCTATTTCGCCGATAGCCTGCGATAGTGCGTATGGCAACGCACTATCGATAAGCGCTGCACCAGACGGTATACATATGAGCATCGTGAGAGCCACAAACTTGTTTTTGCGCACCAAATTCATATATTGATTCAGCGTCTCGCGAGCCATGAGCGATGTTTTTAGATTTTGCTTTTTTTGATGCAGAGTAATACTCCTTTGTTAGATTATCCTATTATCCAAGAGGAACCGCGCGGGTTCATAAGTGACACCAGTATATAGTATACTGGCTGGTGATGCAAAAGATATTGCTGTATTACAAATTCACGCCGCTCAGTGATCCAGATGCCATCAAGCTGTGGCAGAAGTCGTTGTGCGATTCCTTGAATTTGCGCGGACGAATATTGGTGAGCAAACAAGGCCTGAATGGCACCGTCGGCGGCGATCTAGATGATCTGAAAGCGTATGTAAAAGCGACGAAGCAGTACGCGGCGTTCAAAGATATTATGTGGAAGTGGAGTGATGGAGCCAGAGATGATTTCCCGCGCATGAGCGTGAAGACGCGGCGAGAACTGGTCGGGTTTCAAAACAGCGAGGACGAGTTCGACGTCAATATGGACGGCGTGATCGGCGGCGGTACACACATCAAACCCAAACAGATCCATGAGTTAATCGAACAGTACGGCGATGACGTGGTGTTCTTTGACGGTCGTAATGCGCACGAAGCTCAGGTCGGTAAATTCAAAAACGCCGTCGTGCCAAACACCAACACGTCGCGGGATTTTATCGCCGAACTCGAGAGCGACAAGTACGACGATATCAAAGATAAAAAAGTTATCACGTACTGTACCGGCGGCATCCGCTGCGAAGTCATATCGAGCATGATGAAAAAACGCGGCTTCACCGACGTCTACCAAATCGATGGCGGTATCGTCAAATACGGTGAAACCTACGGCGACGATGGCTTGTGGGAAGGTGCGCTGCGGGTGTTCGATCAGCGTATGACGATGAACTTTAGCGACCGAGCAGTGACGATCGGCGAGTGTACGCATTGTGGCGGCAAGACGTCGAATTTCGAAAACTGCGCCCACATGGAATGTAACGACCTCGTGCTGATATGCGAGGACTGCAAACAAAATTCAGACTTACTTTTTCATACGAGAGAATGTCAGAGTAAGCACGAAGCAAAAACGGCTAGCCTATAATAAATATTGGGGAGCTAGATGACTACATTCAGTATGGAAATGTGGGTGAACGAATCATACAAAACGTGCACCGTAAGTACTAATCACAATAGCAGTGCAGAAAGTGTATACTAAGTAGAGGAGGTATGTATGATTGAAGGAAAGAAAATTATAGTACTCGCAACTGACGGATTTGAAGATTCTGAGCTGAAAAAACCTGTTGAAATGTTGAAAAATGCCGGTGCGGATGTGAAAGTCGTATCGCTCGAATCAGGAGAAATTGAAGGAAAAAACGGCACAAAAGTTTCTGTGGATGCCACACTCAGTAGCGTTAATATCGCAGATTTTGACGCGCTTGTTTTGCCAGGTGGCGTAGTGAATCCAGATGCCCTGCGGATGGATGAATCGGCCGTGAAATTTGTTAAGGATTTTCATGCAACTGGTAAGACGACGGCAGCAATTTGCCACGCTCCGTGGCTACTCATCGAGGCAGGCGCAACGAGTGGAAAAACTATCACTAGCTGGCCGAGTTTGAAAACCGACCTGGAAAATAGTGGCGCGAACTGGGTTGACCAACAAGTTGCGATTGACGGTAATATTATTACGAGCCGTAATCCAGATGATATCCCGGCATTTAGCCAAGCTATTATCGATGCGCTGAACTAGATACGCCCTGAGATAATGTATCGACACGATTTGAATAGGTAAGGCTATGAACAAATTCAAGGAACTACTCTTTCAAGACAACACTGGCAAGTACATCGTCGGGCAACCGCCGAATGTGATGGTGTATGTCATGCTGTTTGCTGTCATCGGTGGCATGATAGCCGGTGAAGAATGGCGGCAGTGGTTTGATCTGATGTTCTTTGGAGCGGCGTTTACATGGAGTTACCTAGAGATTCGATTTGGTGAATCAATGTTTCGCCGAATTCTTGGTTGCTTGGTTTTGGTCGGTATATTTGTCGGGAATATGTTGTGATCGAGGTCGGAAGTTACGTCGGCTGGAAGTGGGGGAACGGGTTTGCTGAAGGCAAAGTTGTCGAAGTTCACCATGAAAAAACAACTATAACCACAAAAGGCGCCACCGTCACACGTAACGGTACGGCTGATGACCCGGCTCTGATCATCGAACAAGACTCTGGAGCTCGCGTACTCAAACTGGCACATGAAGTGACCGTGGCAACGTCATGACAGCCATTGTGGTATGCTGTCGTGTATGATGACTAAAAAACTCGATCAACTCATTATCGGCGCAACAATACTGATAATCGGTCTCGGCTTTTTGCTCGATGCCATGAATGTGTGGGACTTCGGACAACTGTTTCAAATGTGGTGGCCTGTCTTGCTGATTATCGGCGGAATCGGCGCGTTGCTCGGCTCTCGTGATAACTGGTTGTGGGCGACATTATTTATTGTTGCTGGAGGTTTGTTGCTACTCAACACATTAGACCTCTACCCGATCAACGCTTGGGAATTGTTTTGGCCGATAGCCATCATCGGAGTTGGGCTAGCCGTATTGTTCAACTCGTCAAGCAGTCGTATGCGCACCAGTAAAGCCCAGCGGAGTGACGTGGTAGCGGTGCTAGGAGAAAACCGACAAATCAACGACGGTAGCGAATTTGAAGCCAGTAAAATCACCAGTGTGATGGGCGGAGCGGCGTTGGATCTACGAAAAGCCAATATCACCAAAGACGCCATCATCGAAGTCGTGACACTATGGGGCGGCGTCGAGATTTACCTGCCGAAAAATGTCATCATCAAGAATGAAATCATGCCAATATTAGGCGGTGTCGAGAATAAAACCGAGCAGAGCACGACTAAAAACAGCGCAACTGTGACGATTATCGGCCAAGCCATCATGGCCGGCGTCGAGATCCGTAACTAGCACTACCGGTATGGCAAATTTGCTGATATAATCGACAGCAAATGTCAAAAAAACAAACAGTCAACAAATCCCGCTCGCGGCATCGTAATCGCAAATCGCAGCCGTCGAAGTTGTTTCAGCTAGCAGTGTTGGTGATGTTTGCGCTCGGTGGCGTGGCTGGTGGATTGCAAGCCTGGACCAACCCTGAACCGAACGTGCTGGCCTATGCCACAAATGTCAGCCATAGCGGATTGTTGTCGTACACTAATCAGAATCGAAGTGCTAACGGTTTGGCTGGTCTGACCCTGCAAAGCCAGTTGAATTCAGCTGCCCAAGCTAAAGCCAACGATATGGTCGCCAAAGATTACTGGTCGCACACATCACCGGACGGTCGTCAACCGTGGGATTTCATCACGGCGGCGGGGTATAGTTATTCGACGGCCGGTGAAAACTTGGCGTACGGCGCACTGACATCAGCCGATACCGTGCAAGCCTGGATGAACAGTCCGGGGCATCGTGCCAATATCCTCAAGGCAGATTTTACCCAAGTCGGTTTTGGGTTTGCCAACTCGGCAAATTATCAAGGCCGCGGTGAGCAAACGGTGATCGTGGCAATGTATGCCAAACCATATAGCACTCCGGCGCCAGCACCGAAACCGAAACCGAAACCAGCACCTGCTCCAACGCCTGCGCCAGCACCGACACCTACACCAGCTGCCCCGAGTCAGCCGACGAATCAGCCGGCGGCCGCTGATCCAGAACCGGTTGAAGAGGAAGTCGAAAAAGAACCCGAGCCAGAAGAGGAAGACTCAGACGAGGTCGTCGCGCCCACCCAAGTCGACAAAGATGGCGATGCATCGATCACACCTGTGGCCGAAGCTGAAAGCGTCAAACGTGTCGAAGTAATCACCGGTAATTATACCGGTTGGGCAGTCGGAGCAGTCATAGTATTCGGTGTGCTGGCCGGCGGCACGTTTTTGTATCGTCATAGCAAAGCTTGGCATCGACGGATTATTCGCGGTGAGCAATTTATTATCCATCATCCACTCATCGATGCAGTGGCCGTGATGGTGATCATCGTTGTCGTCGTGTTGCTACAAAACGTTGGGCAGATACTCTAGTTGACCAGCACGATGCCGATCGTCAGATAGGTCGCGAAGGTCGTCCATAATGCGTACGGTGCGAATAGCCAAGCGCTGGCCGCGCTAAATTCTCGAGCTTCGTCGATGTACCAGTATATTGCGACCAAGAGCAGTAGTATTACGACGAGTGCCCAGGCTGGTGATTGAAATCCAAAGAATACCAACGACCACAGAAAGTTCAGCCCGAGCTGGATGCCGAACAAGCTATAGACAAAGTTTTTTGATTTGCGCGTCGTGGTTGTGATGACTTTCCATAAACTGATGCCGATTAATACATACAACGTCGTCCAGACTGGTCCGAATACACCGTTTGGTGGGTTGAGCGGTGGTTTGTCGAGGAATTGATACCAGCTGTCGAGGTTTGGTGTCGTCACGAGTGAGCCAGCGAAACCGACGGCTAGTACGGTGACGATACATGCTAGGAGGATGGCGTAACGTTTCATGCGTATAGCATAGCACGGTGCTATACTGAGTGCATGGATTGGCTGCAAGCGATCACACCTGACTGGCTGAACGTGTACGATGTCGCGTGGCGGACAGTTGTCGCCATCATAGTGATTGGGCTAGCGTATGTCATCGGTAAATCGTTGTCGCATGTCGCGCAGACGATGGGCGAGCGGCTATCACGGAGTGCAGCCATCGGAAATCTATGGAGTATGATGATCAAAGTCATCGTGGTCGTACTGGCTATTGTGCTAGTGTTGCGAGTATATGGGCTCGATGGTGTGGCATACAGCGTACTAGCTGGTGCTGGTGTGGCAGGTATTATCATCGGTTTTTCGTTGCAGGAAGTTGCAGCCAACTTTGTGTCGGGTATGGTGCTGGCGATTCAGCGGCCGTTTCGGGTCGGACATTTGATCGAAAGTAACCAGGTGTATGGTGTGGTGCGGGCGATTCACATGCGTAGCACCGAAGTTGAGACATTGGACGGCCAGCTGGTTCATATCCCGAATAAGAGCGTCTTGCTCGATGTAGTGACAGACTATAACTATATTCCGTTTCGGCGTGTCGAGCTGACGATCGGTGTGACGTATGGCGCGGATTTGACCCAAGTCAAAGACGTCGCGCTGGCAGCGGTCGAGCAGCTCGATATTGTCGCCAGCGACCGCCCGATTGATTTGTATTACACTGAATTCGCCGATAGCAGCATCAACTTTGACATACGATTTTGGACGCCGTTTCGCAAAGAAATTGACTACCTGGAGGCGCGTAGCCAAGCGGTGATAGCGATTCAGCGAGCCTTTGCAGATGAAGCTATCGAGATTCCGTATCCAATCACAACAGTATTCGACGGCGACCACGATGCCGCTACGGACAGCAACAAAAAACGCTCTGGCGGCGCTGCGTGATTATCGCTGTAGTAGCTGCAAACGGGCGAACTGGTCGAGAGATCGTCCGCACCCTCGCTAGTAGCGGTTATCACGTACGTGCGGGTATGCGTACGGTCGACGCTGAATTATTCAGTGGCGTGGCTGACGTCAAGGTTGTCCAATGTGATGCACTCGATGCCGAGCAGGTTGAACAACTGGTGGCAGGGTGTGATGCTGTCGTCAGTGCGATCGGCCACGGTCCCGGCAATCCAGCTAGATTGCAGACGGACGCCATGCGGAATGTGGTGACAACGATGCGTCGGTACAATATCACTCGCCTGATCAGCTTGACTGGCACGGGCGTGCGATATGATGGCGATCGACCGAGCCTCGTTGACCGGATTGCAAATGTCATCATCGCACGCATCGATCCAGAGCGTATTGCTGATGGCAAAGCGCACGCTGAATATCTAGCGACAACCCAACTCGACTGGACAATCATCCGGGTGCTCAAGCTTGCTCCATCGTTCATCGCCGCTCGAACATCGGTCAGACTCGATCTGGCTGGACCCGCTGAGCTGCTGACATCACGTCGGACTGTGGCGCACGCTGTCGTTCAGCTACTTGAAGCATCTACCGAACGTGAGCAGTTTGTACGTCAAGCACCGATTATTATTCGCTAGCTCTGCTACAATAGGCTACAGACATGGCCATATCCCGAAAAAAACAGCAAACTCCGTGGTGGCGTCCAGCCGCTGCAATCATGATCGTCGCGGCGTGGCTGGCGGCGGCGGCGATCGGTGGACCATACTTCGGAAAGATCGAAGAAGTGTCCAGCAACGATCCTGCGACATTTTTGCCTGAGAGTGCTGAGTCGACCGCTGTCAACAACCAGCTAGAGAAATTCCGTGACACATCGAGCGTGCCAGCCATCATCATCTTTAGTTCAGACCAGCCATTGACCGAAAATCAGACCGACGGTATCGAAACCACCAGACAACATATCATCGACAGCGGGCTCGCAGCCGACGACATATCACCGGTCGTCCAGTCTGACGACGAACAGGGTGCGATTATCGTCGTGCCGATCGATAGCGAAGCGGACTTTGCCGAAGTCGTGCCGGAACTGCAAGCACTCGTCGATGAATCAGAGCCATCCGTCGAGTACGGATTTACTGGGCCGGCATTATTCTCACGTGACCTGCAAGACGCCTTTGCCGGCATCGATGGCACGCTGCTCGTGGTCGCGCTGTCGGTTGTGTTCGTTATTTTGCTGGTCGTCTATCGATCTCCGTTGTTACCAATCGTTACGCTGGTGGGGGCAGTTGCTGCGCTCGCTGCGGCTATATTGGCAGTGTTTTATCTGGCAAAGGCCGATGTAGTCATGCTCAACGGTCAGGTCCAGGGGATCTTGTTTATCTTGGTCATCGGTGCCGCGACGGACTATTCGCTGCTGTATATCGCGCGTTACCGCGAAGAATTAAAGAAGCACGCCAGTGCGTTTGAGGCGACAAAAGCGACGTGGCGTGCGTCATTCGAACCGGTCATCGCTGCTGGCGGTACGGTGATACTGGGATTGATGTGTCTACTGGCGAGCGACCTGGGATCAAATCAAGCGCTCGGGCCAGTCGGCGGCCTAGGCATCGCATTTGCGATACTGGTCGCGTTGACGTATTTACCGGCGACACTACTATTGCTCGGCCGTACGGCATTTTGGCCACGACGCCCACAGTACTCGACAAAAAAGAAAGAAATATCGGATCAGGCAACTCACCCGACATGGTCGCGCGTCGCTAGTGCGGTATCAAAACATCCGCGGCGGATCTGGTTCGGCGTGACTGTGGCATTGATCATAGCTTGCTTCTTCGTGCCGCAGCTGCGAGCAACTGGTGTGTCGCAAGATAATTTGATCCTCGGTCAGTCAGACGCTCGTGACGGACAAGCGTTGCTCGACGAGCATTTTGCGTCTGGATCAGGCACGCCAGCATATGTCGTCGTGCCAAAAGCTGATCAAAGTAAGGTTGTCGAACTACTCGACGCAGATCGCGGCATCGAATCGGTGAGCGTGGTTGGCGATGATGACGAGCAAACCAGTGTGCCGGTGGGCGAGTATGCGGGTGAGATTGACGACGAAATTCGTTCATCTATCGAGCAAGAATTCGCAGACCAGCGCGAACAGGTACGACAATCACTGGCTCAGATAAATCCGAGTGCGACGTCCGCCATGCTCGATGTAGCGGTAGATAATGCACTAGCAAACGCACCAACGGTCGACGAACTAGTCGCTGATGCTAATCAGTTTGCCGGAGTGCAAGCACGCGTCGTCGATGGCGATGTATTGCTCGAAGCAACCTTAGTCGATGAGGCCAGTTCCAGCGCAGGTAAAGCGACCATTCAACGTCTGAGAGACACCGTACAGGCCGAGTATCCCGAGGTGCAGTTTGGCGGCGTCAGCGCCATTCAGCTCGATACGCAAATCGCATCCGACCGCGACTTGATGGTGATCATCCCACTTATCTTGTTGGCAATCACGGTTGTGTTGATGTTGTTGTTGCGTTCGATTGTCGCACCGTTAGTCTTGGTACTGACAACCGTGATCTCGTTTGGTGCCACGATTGGTGTGGCCGCGCTACTGTTCAATCATGTCTGGCAATTCCCAGGCGCCGACCCGGCTGTGATTATCTTTGGCTTCGTATTCTTGGTGGCACTCGGCATCGACTACAATATATTCCTGATGACTCGCGTCCGCGAAGAAACCAAAACGCTGGGTGTGCGCCGAGGAACACTTAAAGCTTTGGTCGTCACAGGCGGCGTGATTACCAGCGCCGGTATCGTCCTAGCAGCCACGTTCGCAGCGCTGTTTGTGATACCGATATTGTTCTTGGCTCAGATTGCTTTCATCGTAGCGTTCGGCGTCCTACTCGATACGTTGATTGTACGATCACTATTAGTACCAGCGCTGACGATGGAAATTGGACGCGTCATGTGGTGGCCGTCAAAACTATGGAAAGGAAAAAAGTAAACCAGTGGAACTCGTGATCAAACTGCTCGTGACCGGTGGGGTGATGGGTGTTTTGGATTTTTTGTGGCTCGGATTTATCGCCAAGCAGTTGTATCGAGATGAAATTGGTCACTTGTTGCTCGACAAACCAAACATGGGCGCGGCGTTAGCATTCTACGTCATCTATGTCGTCGGCGTGATAATGTTTGTGGTCAATCCGGCGCTCGCAAAAGGCTCTTTGTGGCATGCGCTCGGTTACGGTGCGCTGTTTGGCTTTGTGGCGTATGCGACCTACGATCTGACAAATCTTGCAACCGTCAAAGGATTTAGCTTGAAAGTTGTATTGATTGACCTGGCGTGGGGTGCGTTCATCACCGCGGCTATGGCTGGAGCTGCGTACTGGGTCATCAAAACATGGTTTATGTCATAGTGAACGAGCTTGTAGAGTATTTGCAGCTGATTGCACCGTTGTTGGCAGTCAGTATAGCACTCATGACGGTAGTGTTTGTTATAGCACACTGGCGACGTCGGTATGACTTGATTGACGTGTTTTGGGGTCCGGCTATCTGGACGTCATTCATGGTGTGGCCGCTGTGGATCATGTCGAATGGTGACAAGATCGTGTTGCCAGCACTTGGTGTAATCCTGATGGTAACACTGTGGGCGGCTCGTCTAGCCTGGCATGTCGGTGCTCGACATATTCGGATTGATGAGCAAGATGTCCGTTACACGCGTTTGATCAACGCTATGCCAAAGCAGCTTCGCTCGATGCAAGTGTACGTGCGAATCTATATCACTCAAGCAGTTTTGGCAGTTGTCGTCAGCGTGGCGGCTATTGCTGCGTTCGAGAAATCATTCAATGTAGTCGGGTTCTGGTATCTGCTAGGTCTCGTAATATGGGTTATTGGGTTTGGTATTGAAATTATCGCCGATCGTCAGCTCGCAAAATTTGTATCGGATAAGCAAAATAGAGGCAAGCTCATGCGCAATGGACTATGGCGCTATAGTCGACATCCGAATTATTTTGGTGAAGCGTTGCTGTGGTGGGGGTTTGCCATCATGGCTTTTGGGTCATCATACGTGCTCGGTGGACTGCTCGGCGCCTTCGTGATCACGATACTACTGCGCTACATATCCGGCGTTCCGCAAGCTGAAA
>JAUIGH010000010.1 GCA_030429935.1 bacterium
GCTCTCGACGATCGCGACATGCCCATAAGCCGCCCAGCCACCGCCTTCCATGACAGCGCCTGCTGCTGGTGAACCGTTGACATTGAATCCAGCTGAGCGGGCGTACGATGACCAGGTGTTGGCGTTGCCCCAGAAACTTCCGACCGGACGTCCAAGCTGTGAGCGGCGCTCATAAGCGTACCAGGTACAGTTACCAAATGCGTAGCGGTTACCGACCGATGCACCGGCGTATGGGTTAGTCGTGCCAGATCCACCCGAGTAGCTGCTGTAATTGATGCCCGATGCGTTGTTGCTCGCAACCGTCGATGGTGAGGTGTAGCCAGGTCGTTCGGTGGTCGGCAACGTGCCATTCGGGATGATGATTTGTTTGCCGCGTGACAGACCGCCGATATCGAGGTCGTTAAATGTCGTCAGTGCGGTCTTGTTGGCATTGTAGCGTTTGGCGATTGAGTCGATCGAGTCACCGCCTTTAACGGTGTAGATGACGCCGTCGACTGGCAGAATTTTGATCTTTTTGCCGGCTTCGACTGCGTCGGATGTCAGATCGTTGGCCCATTTGATTGTCTGGGTGCTGACGCCATAGCGTTTGGCGATTTTGTCGACAGTGTCACCGGCTTTAGCGGTGTAAGTTTGGATTTCACGGCTGTCTTCGTTGAGTTGGACGATTTGTGGCTTGGTCACGATATTTGATTCGTTTTCGGTCAAGACACTCTCTGCTGCGAGTGATTGAGACAAGTTGGCAACATTTGACGCAATCGGCAAATTGGCCGTCTGGGCGATGTTGGCGGCGACATTGGTTGCAATAACATCATCTACCGACATAGTTTGCGTCGGACTATCAGTATCGAGTTGGTTCACTGCACTCGCAGCAGCAGTGACACGCTGAGGCGGTTGGTATCCGACTGCCACCATAGACATGACGAGCAGAAATACACCCGCGTACATCGCTACCGAATTCGACGTAAAGTACTTGCGTCGAGATTTGTGTGACAACGATGTTAGATGTGAAGCGTGTGGCTCCACGTGCTGCGCCGTATGTGGCGCGGACTGTGAATCACGAATGATCGTTCTCCTTATCTGATGTTTCCATCAGATACTACCGTACTTTGTCTTTCTCCAGGTGTAACTGGAAGGGATACACATGTCGACCATTGTTTTACTTAATATTTATAAAAAATGTTTCGGCATCCGTACGACATTTCAAGGTAGGCACCGCATCAGTCGCCAATCGCCCACTCGCAGTCAACAAAGTCTCCTCTGTCTCTAGTGTCGGCGCACTAATCGTGCTGCAGTGTAGTCTACCACGCCATATACAGTTTTGTCAACAGTTTATTCGATGCTATAACAGAGGTCGGTACAGTATTTTTGGGTGTTTGCGTCGTGTTCAGCTTGCGTGCGCGCATAATGCGTTGTGCCGTCATCGCCAGACACAAAGAACAGATAGTCACCAGAGGCCGGATTCGCGGCTGCATCTAAAGCCGTGATATTGACGCTAGCGATCGGGCCGGGCGGCAATCCTGCGTTTATTCGCGTGTTGTACGGCGAATCAAAATCGATCGTCGGCGTCTGGTTTGCCTGCTGCGCGGCATACATAAATGTCGCATCCGCCCCGAGCGTCATGCCTTCATCCAGCCGTAGATGGAATATCTGCGAAACTTGCTTCTGGTCTTCGACCCGCCCACTCACTTCGCGCTCGATAATCGAGCCTAGGATGATGCCTTCGTGCAGGGTCAGATCTTGCTTTTTTAGCTGTGCCAGCAAATCACGTTCGGTAATCTCGTCGTAAAATTCATCAAATGTCCGCGTCAAAATATCTTCGATCGAAGCGCCGGTACTGAACTGATAGGTGTCGCCATAGACGTAGCCTTCCAACGAAGCGTCGTTTGGCTTGCTAGCCAGCAGTGGATGGTCGTACTCCGCCTCGAGTGCGGCGCGGACTTCGGCGTCACTGTACCCCGCTCGGACCAACATGGTATAGACATCGGTCCGTTTGTTGTCTTCGATATCAGTCGGGTCATACAGCGTCGCTCCGGGGTAAAACGTGATACTAAACTCGGCTGACTGTCCCTGTTGCAGTGCGTCGACGATACCAGCGAGCGATTCTGTCGGTGCCAAGCGGTAATCCCCGGCCTGCAGTGCGCCGCGAACTCCCGCTAGACGCGTGTAAATCGAGAAAGCCAGCTCGCTACGAATCAAACCTGATGATTTAAGCTGCGACGCAATCTGGTCTGGCGTCGTGCCAGGCTCAATGGTCAGGGTCACTTTTTCAGCAACGCCGTTTTGGACTGGCCGCTGCGCTCGAGCGTACCAGACCATCGATCCGGCAATCACCAACGCAACCGCGACACCCAGCGCCAACACAACCCATCGCCAGCGACGACGTGGTTTTTTGGCTGCTGCATCGGCAGATTGCGGTGCCGGTAGTTCTGGAGTCGAGTCTTGCGTGGGTTGCGGCTCTGGTCGCGGTGCGACCGGCTGCTGGCGTGATACGGGTTGAGCTGGACGCGACTGGACATCGAGTGGCCTCTGTGGTTGCACACCGTCAATTGTGCGCTTCGGCGGCCGGATATCGTCGTTCACGACGAAGCCTCCAGATAATCTTGTAGTATCAAACTGGCTGCCACCATATCGATATCGCCGCGCGTGTACGATGTCCCGGCTGCCTGCAGCTGCTGTTCAGCTAGGACACTGGTCAGTGATTCATCTTGAAACACGATCTTCGCCGGAATATCAATGAGCTGTTTAGCAAATGCTTCAACACTGGCAGTTTGTTGGGTCGCCTCACCAGACTGATTGCGCGGGTAGCCGATAATGATGTGCGAGATATCGCCAGCCAGTACCAGCTCAGCGATGCGCTTCACCTCGCTGCCGTCGCGTTCAACTGTCTCGTGTGGCACAGCGATTCGGACAGTCGGCTCTCCCTGAGCGACGCCGATCCGCGCATCACCAACATCCAGCGCCAGGTAGCGTTTCGGCTTACTCATCCAGGCGGAATTCTACTGTGATTTTATCGTGATTGTCTGGTGCAGTATTTACCCAAAACGGCGATAGCGTCACATCGACCGAATCCACGCCGTTGATGCTTTCGATGGCTGATTTGATGTCGCCGATTCGTTTGCCAGCAGCAGCTTCTTTGACTTGGTCTTCTTCGATTTTTGGACCGATTTTACCGTTGGTTTCCAGCGTCGCACGCAGACCATCATCGGTACGATCGACATTAGTGAATTGAACTTCCTCGGCACCACTTTCGTAGACTCGCTGTTCATCGGTATTGTCGATTTGTTGCTCGATGACTGCTTTCAGATACTCGTCCAGTTCGCTTTCGGCCACCGCGTACAGTGTATAGGTCACTTCGCCGCCGTAGGTCGCCGTGCCGCTGAGTTCTTGATCGGCTTTGACGCTCGATTTGAGCTTGTTGGTGTCGACTTGCAAGCTATCGCTCAAGATCACGTAGCCGTCGCCGAGCTGTTCCTCAAGCGCTTCGCGAGCGGCGTCTTGATTGATTTTACCTCGGGCTTCGTCGCGGGCATTTGCGATGTCGCCGCTGGTTGCAACCTTGACGGTCTTGTCTGTGCCGCCACTGGTTGTTTCGGTGATCTCGGCATCGATACCGTTTGGCCCGCCGCTAGCACTGCCGCTTGCGCCGTTATAACTTTCGCCCGGTTCTGTTGCAGTAATCCCGGTGCTGTCCGAGCTATTAAACACACTCAGCTCAACTGTCGAATCAGTCGTATACGTAGCACCACTACTCGAAGACAGCTCAGTGCCGGCTTCAATCGTGACGCCTCGCAGCAATCGTGAGTTACTGTCGGTCGAGAATGTCACCACGCCTTTAGCTCGTTCACCAACATTACGCTCGCCACTGCCGCTAAACTCAACTGCGATATCATCCGTCTCTGTTTTAGTTGTTGCTCGGATGACATTACTCGATGCGGAGGTATCAGCGTCTGCACTGAGCGCTACTTGCTGACTAACGGCCGAGTCAGTTGTGCGCGTCGAAACACTGACTTTTGCTTGCGGTGCGAAAAATATCGCCCAGACTAAAAATCCGATCAACAGCAACACGCCGAGGATTATCAAAAAAAGTTTTTTGCGGAATGTGTCAAAGTTTGGCACTTTCATGCCTTTTTTGGCTTTGACTTTAGGCTGCTTGCCACCTGCAGGAGGCGCGGCTTTGCGGGTCTCGTTCGCGGTCACCAATCCAGCGCTCGCCACGTCGCTAGCCGCAGCTGGATCTTTGCCGCCGGCTTGACGCGCGTGATCACCGACCGGTAGTTCAGCACCATCGATGATGTCATCGTCGTCATCGACGCTCAGCGCAGCAACTTCAGCCAGTTCGGGTTTGCTTTGCAGGTTTTTTGCGACTGGTATCGATGCCGCGGCTGCTAGCCCCGATAATGCAGCGTCGTTGGTAATTACCACCAAACGCTTGTCTTTTTGATTAGCAGCTCGGTTGATCAGACGCAGATTCACAGCACTCTGAAGCACACCAGTCCGTTTTGGTGGCACTAGTGCGATAATTTTGTGCGACGACGATTTTACCTTGTCGATAATCGCGGTGATATCGTCGTCAACATCGATGTAGATTACGTCTTTTTGCATGATCAGATTCGCAGGATTTTATTGATTGTTTCTTTCACGCCTGTAGCGTCGTCACTACCGACCATTGTATCATAGCCGACGCGCAATAATCCCATGGCGGTGATGTATGTGTGGTCGCTGACTTTGCCGGTCGGATCGGTGATGCCGACGACTTCTGATGGCTTGATGTGCTGAACGGTTGGCCTCTTGGTAAATGGCAAGTCCGTGTACCATTCACGCTCGGACAATGCCTCGACGAGTTTGTCCAGGCTAGCGCCACCGCCACACAAAAGTATCCGACTCGGCAAATGATCGACCGAGTCAAACTCGCTGAGCGCTAGTTCCACACCGTCGAGCCAGACATCAAGTGTGCGATCGATGGCTTTTTCGGCGTGCTTTTTGACGTGGGCTTTCATCTGTTCATGACCCAGGTTGACTTTGAGCTTTTCGGCAGCATCATAGTCGAGGTCTAGCTCACTCGAAATCGTCCGCGTAAAACTCCGTCCGCCGATACCAAACATCTTGGTGCCTTCGACGCCGCCGTCGTTGACGACCGCAATGTCGGTCGTGCCGCCACCGACGTCGGTCAATATCGCCGTAAAGTTGCTACTGGCGTCGTTGCCGAGCACACTGCGCGACACCGCAAACGGTTCAGCCGCGACAGCGATCAAATCCAGCGCCAGCTCGTCAGCGACCTTTTCGAGTGCACCGATATGGACCATCGGCGCAAAGGCTGTGTAGATTTGCACCGCCACATCCTTGCCCTGAAAGCCGATCGGGTTTGAGACTTTGTAGCCGTCGATGTGGATGCTGACCAACGCCGAGTTGACGAGTTTGATCTCGACGTCGTCGTTGCCGGTTTCGAGGGCGATTTGTTTTTGAGCTTTATCCTGCGCGCGCTCTTGGACTTTTTCGATGATAAATTCCATCTCTTGGACATCGAGTGGCCGATTTGGCTGCGGCCGTCGATAGCGAATCGTGTTGGTGACGCCTTTGACCAGTTCACCCGCGATACCGATGACAGCGCGCTTGGCCTGCACGCCAGCTTCTTCTTCAGCTTGGGCCAGCGCATCTTCGCAGTTGCGCACCACGCCGGTAATGTCTGCCACGGCACCCGAATGCATATCGCTGACATCTTGACGCGTCCGTCCGACCCCAGCGATTTCCAGTTTATCGCCGTCGGCTCGCGCGATCAGCGCTTTGACAAATTCAGTACCAATATCAAGCCCGACGATGTACTTGTCTTGCTCTTTGGTGCTAGCTACTTTTTCGCGTAATTTACTAAAGACCATAGATATAAGCATTATACAGCAATTTGCACTGACTGGTAATGCGTCTACCTAGACGAGTACTGCTTTGATTCGGCGCACGCCGGACGATGACGATTCTTCTTTGGTGATTTTAAAAGTTTTGCCGTCTTCATGGAGCTGTGCGGTGTGGTCGACGTGCGGACCGCCGCAGATTTCGAAACTGAATGGTCGTTCGTCTTCGGGTGATTTCGGATCTTTCATACTATAGACTTTGACGGTGTCGCCGTAGCGGTCGCCGAATTGTCCGAGCGCGCCTAGTGGGCCAGTTGCTTCCTCGGTCGGGTATTCGGCAAAACTGATTTGCAAATCCTTGGCGATTTCGCGGTTGACGATCGCTTCGACTTCGTCAAGCTGCTCGCGGGTCACTTTGCCGTCATGGCTGAAGTCGAATCGCAAGCGTTCTTCGGTGATGTTGCTGCCTCGCTGCACCACATGATCACCTAATACATCGCGCAGAGCTTGGTACATCAAGTGTGTCGCCGTGTGATATTTTTTGTGCTGCAATGTTTGCCCACCGAGTCCGCCTTTGAATGTTCCTTTTGCGGCAGTCTGAGAGCGCGCGCGTTGTTCGGCCATGCGTGCACCAAACTCCTGTCGCCACGTCTCGCTGAGTGAAATTTCTCGCCTGAGCGCTTCTTCTTCGCTCAGTTCGATCGGAAATCCGAAGGTGTCATACAATGTAAAGACCTCTTCGCCCGTCACCGCACCATCTGCTGCCAATTGATCAAACTTTTTGAGGCCTTTTCGAAGCGTCTGCTTGAAGGCTTTTTCCTCTTTGACCATCACCGCGATGATGTCAGTACGCTTTTCGGCGACTTCGGGAAAGTCGTCGTGGTACAAATCAGCGATTACTGCCGTGATCTCTTCGAGGAAATTCTGCTCGATTCCCAGATCGAACGCTTTTAGAATCGCCCGCCGAAGCAGCCGTCGCATCACATAACCCTGCTGTTTGTTGCTCGGCACACAGCCATCGACCGCCATAAATGTTGCCGCGCGCAGGTGGTCAGCGATGACGCGCATGCTTTCGGTATTTTCTTCATATGTTTTACCGCTCAGTGCTTGCAGCTTTTCGATGATTGGCCACATCAGACTGATCTTAAAGACGTCTGGATCTCCCAGCTTGGCAGCGGCGATGCGTTCTAGGCCTGAACCGTGATCAACATTCGGCTTTTCCAATTTTTCGAACTGCCCATCTCCGATTTTTTTGTAAGCCATAAATACGTTGTTGCCAATTTCCATGAATCGACCTGAGTCGCTAGCCGGATGCGGTTCACCAAAGCTCGAATCGTGGTATTGCTCACCGAAGTCATAGAACATTTCGCTGTCAGGGCCGCACGGATCACCAACTGGCGTATTCTCTTCATTACCATTGCGACTCCACCAGTTTTCACCGCCATCGTAGAGAAAAATGCGCCCGCCCTGCATGCCGTTTTTATCGCCATCCTTTGCCGAACCTATCTCAACCACAGTTGGCTCAATACCGCGCGAACGAAACACCTCACTCCATAACTCGATAGCATCGTCATCGCGCGGTATCCCCAGTGCTTTATTGCCTATGTAACACGACACGTAAACTTTCTCGGGATCGAGACCCACTACATCAAAGATAAATTCAGAAATCCAATCAATTTGTTCTTTTTTGAAATAGTCACCGAGCGACCAGTTCCCAAGCATCTCGAAAAATGTCGTGTGACTATTGTCACCGACTTCATCAACATCTTGTGCGCGCAGGCACGTCTGTGAGTCCACAATCCTCCGACCTTGAGGGTGCTCCTCTCCCAGCAGATACGGAATCATCGGTTGCATGCCACTGCCAGTAAACAGCGTCGTCGGATCGTCGCGCAGGACGATCGGCGCGCGTGCAATTTCAACATGACCGCGCTCACTAAAATAATTTAAATAGGCTCGTCGTATTTCTTGAGTGTTCATCTCTGTTAGTGTAGCACAATCCCGCCGCCTAGGCAGCGCTCGCCGTCGTATAGCACCGCTGATTGACCGGGCGTGACGGCACGTTCAGAACGAGCGAGATGCAGTGTTGTGGCGTCGAGTGTAGCTTCGACCAGAGGAGCACGGTGTCGAGTACGCACCTGGACTTTATCCACGACAGGTTTAGATATCCAATGTATTGATTCGAGTTCTATTTTGTCTCGCCAAATTTCCTGGCTATTTAGATCGCGGCTAACATAGACGACATTCGCATCCATATCTTTGCCGACCACGTAGTACGGCAGCCCGCCACCGACATCGAGTCCGTGACGCTGGCCGAGTGTATAAAATATCGCCCCATCATGGCGGCCGACGATATCACCAGATTGCTTGTCGACAATGTTGCCTGGTTTCGTCTCGACATACTGACTGAGAAATTCGCGCATGCCAACTTGACCGACAAAGCACACACCCATCGATTCTTTTTTGGTTGCGGTAAACAATTTACGTTTAGAGGCCATTTCACGAACCTCGTCTTTGGTGTAATCTCCGAGTGGAAATATCGTCTGTCGTAGAGCATCACTCGTTACACGATACAAAAAATACGTTTGGTCCTTGTTTTCATCATGGGCACGAAGCAACTCGCCATCGCGCGTCCTGGCGTAGTGCCCGGTCGCGATCATATCTGCTCCTTGCTCGAGCGCGGTATCGAGGAATAGCTTGAACTTTACTTCTTGATTGCACATGATGTCCGGATTTGGCGTCCGACCGGCTCGGTATTCATCGATCATGTACTGAACGACTTTTTCGCGGTACTTATTTTCAAAATCAAAGACGCGAAAATCAATCCCGAGCTGTACCGCCACGCGTTTGGCGTCTGCCAGGTCTTCGGCCCATGGGCATTTCATGCCAGGCAAATCCTGGCTCCAGTTTTTCATATACACACCAACCACGTCATAGCCATGCTCGACGAGTAAACTAGCTGTGACGCTGCTATCGACGCCGCCGCTCATGCCGACAAATACTTTCGTCATCTAGCGTGAACCCCCGACGTAGTACACCATGATCTTGACGACTTCTGACACCGCCAAGTACCAGCCATACGGTGTTGTCCACCACCAGACCGACCATTGATTATCGCCTGTGCTCGGGTGGCTACGAAATTCGACTTCTGGTGCACGTGACTCAAATTCGAGCAAAGTGCGTTTTTGGTGATAACTCGATGTCACTAATATCGCCGAGCTAATACCGTATTCACCAAACAATTCAGCGGTGTAATGAGCGTTTTGACGGGTGGTTTCGCTGTTGTCTTCGACGATAATGTTACTGTCGAGAACGCCCTGTTCGACGGCCTGACGACGCATCACCTCGGCATTGCTCGGACCAGATTTGTCGTAGGCGGCACCCGAAAACATCAGCCGATCCGCCCAGCCGTTTTTGTATAGATCGATAGCACTTTGAGCACGAGCGGCTGTATCGCCGCCGCTGACCGCGATGATAACATCGGCTTTTTGACAACCAGAAATATTTGATGGCATGTCGCTACAGCGATTCAAACTGTCAGCCGAGAGAAATAACGTGATAGCCATGATTGTCGTAATGATGACTATGACGATACCGATCACTGTTTTCATAGGCCGATCCTATCGCGTTCTGACTGCACGGCTATAATGATCTGCTCGGCGGCGTACTCGATAGCTGCATCGTCTGTATGACGGCCGAGCGTCAATCGCAAACTACCATCTGCCTGCTGCGCAGACATACCGACTGCTTCGAGAACGTGACTGCGCGTGCCGTGATTAGCCGCGCAGGCGCTACCAGTCGCTACATAGACGCCCACCGACTCGAGCATGAACACAAATCGCTCAGCATCGATTCCCGGAACACTCACATGCAGGTGTCCTGCCAATCGCTTTTTTTGATGACCGTTGATTTCAGCTATGTCGATGCCAGATTCGATATGACGCTGCAATGTATCGCGCAGTTCTTGTAATCGTTTGGTCTCCGAATTTCGCGTGCGCGCTGCAATCTCGAGCGCAGTCGCAAAACCGATCACGCCAGGCACGTTTTCGGTGCCGCTACGCACACCTGCTTCTTGGCCGCCACCATGAATAATCGGCCGTAGCTGTACGCCAGGCGCACGCCACAGTAATCCGACTTGTTTCGGTCCATAACATTTGGCTGAATTGAGCGTCAATAAATCAACTCCGAGTCTGGAAACTGTCATATCGAGCTGGCCGACACCTTGCGATGCATCGGTGTGCAGCCACAGTGGTCGTGATTCACCCACTTGACTTCGCCTATCGCGCTCTCGTTGGATAGCATCTGCGATACGGCGCACAGGCTGAATCGTCCCGAGCTCGTTGTTCGCCAAACCAATCGAGACGAGCTGTGTATTTGGCGTGATCGTACGGACGATATCGTCTACGTCGATCAATCCAGTTGAGGAAACATCAATCAGCGTATGCGAATACTGCTTGGCTGATTCCAGCACAGCCGGATGCTCAATCGTCGACGTAATAATCTCTCCATCGCCGACCGCCGTCATCGCCAGGTTGATTGACTCGGTGGCGCCAGCCGTCAAGATGACATCCGCTGGCTTCACCCCTATCGTCTGAGCGATACGGTGCCGCGCATCCTCGACGTCTCTTCGCACTTGTACGGACGGTGCGTACGGGCTAGATGGATTGTAAAACCTATCACAAAAATACGGCTGCATAGCCGCTAAAACCCGCTCGTCGACTGGCGTCGCAGCGGCATAATCCAGATAAACAGACTGCTGCTGGGTCACCGTACAATTATATCATTGATCAAGTTTTTGGCCGGTGTCGGGGTCACGATGGTACACCTCGCGTGAGACTCGCTCAAAATACATGTTGATAGCTGTCATAAAATGTTGTAGCTCTTCGCCATCTAGATAGGTGTAGCGAGCACCTTCGCTCACTTTGAGGATTCCCTGCTCTTGAACTTCATATTTCACCGTCGAGACACGATGTTGACGCTGTTCATCGATCCATTCTTCATGCCAAATCCACGTGGTTGCATCGAGACAAAAGAACTCACGACGGCGTCCATGATGTACGGGACCAAACAACTGCGCGCCGATTTCGGCCTCGAGTCGTATCAAATCGCGCTCGCTAAACTCTTTCAGCGGTCGTTTTGCTGGCATTTTTGTTAGCCAATCGGTGCGAGACTTCTCGTCACCGGTTAGTAAACTTATAGCTTTTGATAATATCGTTGGCATAATGCTATCTCTCCGTTTGTGAGGTGCGTGGCACAAATGATTGCTGGGCTGGATTCGCTGCTGTGTCAATAAAATGATTCTGTTCCAACGGAACATACATGATGTTATCGACTCCGAACTCAGTTCGCATCCATTCGATATCGTGACCGATGATATATGCCGTGTTGACATGCTCTGGGGCGCCAGCATATAACTCTGTCGCCACCGTAATCTGTTCGGTAGCGTTGTTATCAGTAATCTCTCGAACGGTTTCATCAGATTGATTGCGATGATTTGAACCAACAAACTCCACGTTAGGAGTGCTTTTTAAAGCCTCAGTTGCCTCTTTTGTTGCAAGCTGCGCCAGTTCTTCTGGTGACGCGTATCTCTGCCGCGTTTCTCCACCTTTCAATTCAGGAGATGACGGCACAACAAAATTCTCTGGATCTGCACCAGGAATCTTATTATTTTGTAACGTCTGTGGTGGCATATCGCACCTCGCATGTGTTAGATAGCAAACAGCCGTCGTGTATTGTCAGTTGTCGTGGCCGCAACGGTGTCAAGCGACACATCTCTCTGTGCCGCCACATGCTCTGCCACCCTCCCGACATAACTAGGCTCGTTTACCTTACCACGAAGTGGTATAGGCGTCAAGAACGGCGCATCAGTTTCGAGCAGGATTTTTTCGAGTGGAATCGACGCAAACATCTGCTGCTGCGCAAAGTCTCTGGTAAAAGTGCTGATGCCGTTCACTCCTATGTACAAACCCGCTGCCAACGCACGCTCCAAATTGTCCGCTGTATCTGTAAAACTATGCAAAACGCCGCGTATACCGCTAAAATTTCGCCACACTGGCCAGAAATCCTCGAACGCATCGCGCACATGAAAACTTACCGGCAAATGATAGTCGCTCGCCCACTGCAGCTGCTGCTCGAGCGCGTCGATCTGTACCAGGCGCGGGCTGTGACCGTAATAATAATCCAAGCCGATTTCGCCAATTCCGACGACTTTTTCCGGCATTTCACTCAGTAGAACGCCGATATCATCGATACCGCCTTTGGTGTCGTGAGGATGCACGCCGACGACCGCCCAGGCTCGGTCGCGATCTTGCACAAACTCGACTGCAGCTCGCGAATCAGCTTGATCAGTGCCGATACACAGCATCGACACATCAGCTCGCACCGCCCGGTCATAGACCGGCTGACGCCCCTCGGGGTAAAACTGCCGATCATGGATATGGCAATGGCTATCGAATAACATACTAGTCATGATATCAGTTCTCTATGAAAATGTGATTGCACGCTCGGTAATGCACTGGAGCACCTGAGCAGGAACGAAATTTCGAACATCACGGCGCTCACGGAGTTTTTCGCGCACCTCGGTCGATGATGTTACTGGTGGTATAACATCGAGTAGCTGTATTCGCTCGCCCAGTTTGAGTGCCAGACTACCAACACGTGGAACCGCTAATATCGATACATATTCGAGCATCCACTCACCTCCACGCCACTCAGCTATATGCTCGAGTGAATCAGCCCCAAACACCCAGTGGAACGATCTATCTGGATGCTGGTCAATGAATTCACGCATTGTGTCGATAGTTTCCGTTGGCGCATCTCGGAGCAGCTCTGTATCATTCACTCGTACACGGTCACTGTGATTTACACTCCGTGCCAGCGCGTAGCACATTTGTAGTCGGTCTGAAATATCGACATCAATCTGTTTGTCCGCCCGACTACCGCTCGGCACAATCCAGACCTCACCGTCGGAAGCGAACGCACGTTCAGCACATGCTTCGACGATAGCTTGATGTGCTTTAGTCGGCGGGTTAAATGCGCCACCATAGACAATCGTTTCTGAGGTTTGCATCTATATTCTCGCTTTATATAATTAGTGTTGACTATACAATAACTATTGCATATACTGAGTGTAGCAAGTTCGTGTACAAAAGTAAATAAGTCCTTGCAGAATAGGAGCACACTATGTCATACAGGGAACGTATCCAATCAGAGCTGGGTGTTCAGTCAACGATTTCTCCCGAACGCGAATTAACAGCTCGTGCTCAATTCCTCGTCGAACAACTCGAGCACACAGGTCGCGCTGGTTATGTGCTCGGGATTTCCGGCGGTCAAGATTCATTATTAGCTGGACTACTCGCTCAACAAGCTGTAGAACGTATCCGCGACAATGGCGGTGTAGCAGAATTTCACGCTGTGCTCCTACCATACGGTCAGCAAGTTGATCGAGCCGACGCCGAGCTTGCCATCACAACAATACGACCAGACGTGACACATGACATCGATATTCGTCCCGCCGTCGACACTACGGTCGAATCGTACGAGCATGCAACTGACCAAGCAATCAGTGATTTTGACAAAGGCAATATCAAGGCTAGGCAACGCATGATTCAGCAGTACGCAGTCGCTGCAGCTAACGATTTATTGGTACTCGGAACGGATCACGCAGCCGAAGCTGTAACTGGTTTTTTTACAAAATTTGGTGATGGCGCTGCTGATGTTTTACCCCTCGCTGGACTAACCAAACGTCAAGGTCGTGCTTTGCTGCGCGCTTGCAACGTGCCTGATGTTTTTGTCACCAAGCCACCGACCGCCGATCTACTCGATGATCGGCCAGGCCAGACTGATGAAGCTGAACTCGGATTAACCTACGACCAAATTGATGATTACCTCGAAGGAATTCCAGTCGATCAAGCCACTGCGGCACAGCTAGAAAAAAGATACCAATCAACAACACACAAACGCACGATGCCAACAGCCTATCACAGCACCTGATTTGGTACACTAGTTTGACTATGAGTACTCACCTATTCGTACGACACTGTCAATCCGAGCATAATCTGACACAGCGTGAAGTCATCGGTGGGCGGAGTCACGAATCTCCACCGACAGCACTCGGTCGACGTCAAGCAATCGCGTTCGGCAAATACCTGGCAGAATCTGGTATCCGGCCAGAAACGGTGCACCATTCAGGCGCAGTGCGTACTCGCGAAACATGTACTATTGCGCTGGCTGAGGCCGGTATACAAACTGATCCGATCATCGATGTTCGGCTGCATGAAGTGAGCCAAGGTGACGCCGAAGGCAAGCAACGGGACGAAATCTATACCGAAGAGGTTATGGCACGACTAGCGCGCGATGGACTGGACGGCAAGCACATGGATGGTGAATCTCTGCGCGAGGCCCAGCAGCGTATGTGGGACGTCATGCTGTCTGTCGAAGCCGATTCATCTGGTGGACCGCATCTGTATTTTAGCCATGGCCTAGCGATTCGAGCGCTAGTCGGCAAAATAAGAGGGCTGACAAAACCAAACATCTTGGCGCTGCGTACGGACAACCTGAGCGTAACGCAAATCGATATCACTGATGGCCAGCCGCAGGTTGTTACTGTTGGTCAAAATGTTATCGAAGCTATACACTAGACACTATGCAGTACAACTCACCCTATGTTGCCCCGACCTTGACCGTTGATGCGGTGATATTTCAAGTAACCGATGGTGTGCTCCAAGTTTTGCTACTCAATCGCCAAAACGAACCATTCAAAGGCTCATGGGCACTACCGGGTGGCTATAACGCTCAGGGCGAAACTACCCACGCAGCACTCCAACGCATCACTCAACAAAAAACCTCTGTGAATATCGACACAGACCTGAGGTATGTTGAGCAACTATATACATTTGACACGGTAGACCGCGATCCTCGTGGTCACGCTGTATCGGTTACTTATATGGGTTGCGGTAGAGACATCAGTGTCAATGATCCACATGCGCAGTTTTTTGCCATCGATTCATTGCCAAATCTAGCATACGATCATGGATCTATCATCGCCTATGCGCACGATCGCTTAATTGCCAAACTAAATTACACCAATGCCGTCTACGCGTTTTTGCCCAAACGTTTTACATTGTCCCAGCTCCAAAATACGTACGAAGCCGTGTTCGGGCGAGAACTCGACAAGCGAAATTTCCGTAAAAAGTTTTTATCTCTCGAACTGATACACGAAACCGATGAAACCTGGCGCGACGGTGCTCATCGACCTGCAAAACTATACGAATTCAACAGTCAAAAACTTGAGAGTTTGTCGCGTAGCTTTGACTAAACCAGCGCAAGCTCACTAACAAGCGTATTCCCATTTAAATTGGCCGTGAGTCCGAGGAGTAAAATACCCCAAGGACTCACGGCCGGTTGGACGTGATGCAAGCTGCTGCACACCAGCAACTCGCTACAGATTTGTTCAATCTACCACGCCACGCACGAACTCAGCTGCCGAAGCCACCCATCGCCGTCTGGCTAAAGGTAGCTGTCTGCGACGCACGCACCGCCGACTGGCTGATGGTGTGGAATGCTGCTCGGATCTCGCTCGGCGAGTTACCCGGTGTCAGCACCCACTCGTCAGGAACACCCATCGAACCGAAGACGGCTCGGAAATCGGTGTTGCCGTCATCGACGCCAACACCTGCGATGATGTGCTGCTCACTACGGAGCAGCCCTTCGACCATACGCCTGGTCGAAGGCGGAGCGGTCGGCCCGTTGTTGTCACCACCATCGGTCACGATGACTGTGATAGCACGCGCCGTCACGCCGCCGTTTTCGAACTCCGCCATCTTGGCAGCCGTCGTCGTCAAGACGACTTCCGACCGCTCATATAGTGGCGTGAGACCGTTCGGATCGAAGTTGCTCGCGTCCATACGCACCGCATTGTCGAGCGTCACGTACGGATACAGAACATCGCCGTTCAGGTAGCTACAGCTGATCAAGACAGCCGCAGACGACTTGGCCCCGTCCAGTGCATCGAGCACCAGGTTGTGACCATCGCGAACCGCTTGAGCATTGTTGCGATGACGGATCGAACCGCTGTCGTCGATCAGCAAGCTGACCAAGACGACCTCGCTGGTGGCGATATCATCGATAGCGACGTCGCCGAGTCCTGCTTGGATAGCAGTACCGACATCGTCGACCAGCAACTGCATCGCTGACGTTGCATCAGCACTCAGACCGGCGTCACCGATCAGAGAGGAGAGAGACTGTGTCATGATGAAGCTTCCTTTCGGATGAGAGTCCCAGGGCGAGCATGACGCCCGCCCTGGGACATGAGATGAACGGTCAGATCTGGAGATCTGGCCAGGTATCGAGCGGATCGGTCGACTGGACAACGTGCATACCGGCGTTACGGAACTTGTCGAACGCCGCATCGGCATCCGGTCCGTAATCGTACAGCACGTTATCCTGGTCGTCCTTGACGACGATCGATGTCGTACAGTCCTCGAGCAGGTACACCTTGCGTGCGAGGTCTGGATCCTTTGCCAGGATCTCGCTGAGCAGATCATCGATCGTCCAGGCCACACAGTGGCTCTTGGCTTGACCGGCGATCACCAATGCGTCGTAGCGCAACAGCTGTTCGACGAAACGCGTGTTGCGTTCCACCGGAGCACCGTTGAACAGTTGACGCACCTCAGGACCGAGCACCGAATAGTTCTCGACAAGTGGATTCGTTCCCTTGACTTCGATGCCCGGCTGCACGCCACGCACCAGTCCATGGAAGTTCGCCGCCTCAGCGAGTCCCGTCACCAACGTGTGGCCACGATCGCCGAGCACACCATGATACGGCCAAATCGTCAGGGCATACCGCCCTGCCGCTTCCAGCTGTGCGGTGTAATCATCGAGATGACGTTCCAACGCCATCAAGTTGACACCTAACGCTGAGGCCGCGAACGGACTCGGGCGCCAGTTGCCTGCCTTGATATCAGCGTTGGTGACTTGGGTGAACGGTGCTGGGTGTTCGCCATCATCGTTCACCAGGAACGACGGGTGGAACACCGCAAACATTCGATGCGTATCGAGCGTGCAGGATAGCCCGCTGATGACGCCCAAGTTACGATAGATGAACTCGACAGTTCGAGTCGAATCATCCACCGCACCAGTACCCGACATGCCAGCCACGTACAATTCACCTTGCGGGTGACAGAACGTATTCTGGACATCGATTGCTAGCACGCCCAGCTTAAACTGGTCAGTGCTGGCCGCCTTGATGTTGTGCTGAGCACGCCAATCGACTGCCGCGGTTTGAAGCGCCGCATAATCGATCCAACGGTCGTCAGACACCACCTGTGCGTCGTCGTAAAAGTCCGGCATGGGCAGTTGCTTGGTCATGAATGACCACTTCCTTTCAACGAATTGTGAGCAGGGTAATGTCACGATGTGACACCACGTATATACCGCCTGGACCAGGCAGTAGGTGATTGCCAGACCGAACAAACGGTTCGGTATCGGGGAACGTACGTTCGATGACAACTGAGTCGCCATCAACCGTAAGCCGCACCAACCCATCATCGGTGGCAACGAACAGAGCCGTACCCGTGGCTAGGTGACCACGGATACCGTGACCAAGCCACGAGTCTTCGCCACTTTCTGCTGACGCTCGGGCCAATACACACCCCGAAGCATCGACAACCTGCACGCGATGTTGCAGCTGATCTTTCTCCTTTGTGGTAGTGAAAATCCACGCACGAGAATCAGTCACTGCTGCCATCGCGTCGACGAGTTGACCGCGAATCTCGATGTCAACTTGATCGTTGATGCCACGCCTGTCGGGCGTGAACACAAATCCACGCACCAACTGACCTGCCCGGTAAAATCCACACCCGAGACGTTCTCCGACCCAAAACACTGTCTGGGAGGGTAGAATATCTCCGATATATCGGTTACCGAGCCTCGCTGTCTGCACCAACTGTCCGTTTTGCAACCAGAAAGCTGCCGAACTGTTAGTGTCAAACATTGGCAAACGCTGCTGGTACTGATCGATCGTCTGACGTGAAACTTCATCGCCGTCCGCGTCGACAGTCAAGAGCGTCGCACCGTGACCGATCAACGTCTGATCACCACATAGCCGGAACCGAAGTTCCGGGCTGAGCGTGGCGTTCATCAACCGTCGATCATTCTCGCGGTATATGCTCTCTCCCTCTTGATAGAGGTATCGTAGTGCTCCGTTCTGCATCGCAGCTTGGACGATCTTACCCTCAGTTCTAAACACCCGGTGTGCCGTCACCTCGCCACGAACCGTGACGACTTGACGAACAGCGCCGGGTGCACTGCACTGTGGGCAGACCGACCGAGCATGATACACTCCGCATGATGTACACCCCGTAAATCGCAAGTTATCGAACTGATCAGCAGGAAAGACTCCCCGCTGATCATATTTCGTTACCTGCTCAAAATACCGTTGCATATCATCCGGCAGCAAGCCAAATGGAAGCGCGGGTTTCGGGTAAACGACATCATCATCGAGCAGTGTGAGTCGCTTGAGAACCCGTTGATCATGTTGGAGTCGTGCGCCGGCACGAGGTCGGTGCACGCCACCGTATGGTCCAACGTAAAGCAACGACTGCATCAGCATCACAAAGAATGCATACCAATCACTGTTTTCGTTGTGCGGGCTACTCAAAACAAGCGCGTCAGTATCAGCGAGCAATGGATCCAAGAACCGAGACGTATACGTCTGGCAGTTGAAACCGCCAAACTGCATACTGTCTGCATCGACCAATCGAACTGCGTCCGAGTCAGTCATGACGTTCAGATCGTTAAAGTCACCAATAACGACACCTTTTTGATGTACCGCGGCAACGACTTTGTGCAACTGACGAAACATCTGCACAACACGATTTGCATCAATGCCACTGGCATCTCGCCATGAGCGGTTACCATACTGCATCAACACATCCATGTTCTCGACCCGCGACATCGTAAAACCGACGACGACGCCAGCCTGGTAGGCTAGATCGATCGGCCCAACAACTTCTGATGGCATATCCGCCGGAAAAGCTAGCAGCTTGTGTTGCTGCTCTCGTAAGCGAATCCGTGCAGCAGCCTGCTGGGCAGGGCTGGTTGCGTATTCAGGATCGGCTGGCGATTTGTACAGTTTGAGTGCTTGATCGGCACCCAGTCGATAAATCGTCGCTTCACCACCCTGGCCGATCACATGATTCGTGTCGAGACGAACCGTGCGACCAGCGATTTCAATGCGTGTCATGCTCATCTCCTTCGGTGTCAGGTGTTCGGCGTGCAACAATGAGCGTTGTATCATCACCGAGTAGGCCAGGCACAGGGTTGTGGTGCGGCCAATCGCGACCGATCAGTTTGAGTTCACGATTTACCAACTCCGGATTACCTCCGAAGTAGCGATCGCTTTCCCAGAACTGAGATACCGGACCGACGAACACATCGAGACCTGGACGCTGCAATTGCTCGCAACGAACCATGTCATCGAGACCGTCGCTGCCAATCATCAGATGATCGACGAGTGACTCGTCACTCGACCACACTTCGTGAAGTCGGACTTCCTCTGCGTTCATCTGTACGATTTTTGGTATCAGCTGATACGACAAGTATGGCGGCTGGTTGCCCGGATACGGGCCAAGAGCGATATGCTGTCCGTTAATAACAACAAAGCCATCACCGCACGCATACACCTCAACTCGGTCACTCGACACGACGACCGCCACAATCGTAAAGAGAAAAAACTTCTCGATTGCTTCGTCATACGTCTCCGCTAAACCACGAGCAACAACATCGACTTGCGACAACACTGTACGCTCAGCCCGCTGCCAATCAATCACTTGACTGTCTGTGATCTGCTCGTACAACGCTGCTGTCAATGTCGACGCACCAAGCCATGCGCCAACTTCTGAGTATCGACCACCGGAACAGCCATCCGCTACGACTGCAACGAATCCGTCAGGTGTCTGCCGATACTGCACCGCGTCTTGATTATTGCGACCACCGATTCGAT
>JAUIGH010000056.1 GCA_030429935.1 bacterium
GACCCGCTGTTCGACGGCGTACCGGACACCTTTACCGCGCTACTAGGCCACAAAGAAGCCTGTGAAGTCATACCGCCGACGGCGACACTACTCGCCAGTTCAGAGACATGTCCAGTGCAGATGTTCCGCATCAAAACCAACATCTACGCCACCCAGTTCCATCCTGAACTCGACGGGGTCGGTCTAGAAACACGGATTCGCGCCTATCAACACCACGGGTACTTCAAGCCCGAAGACGCCGATAGCTTGATCGCACTCGGTCATAGTCAGCCGATCACTGAGCCAATGAAGTTGCTAGCGAACTTTGTCAGACGGTATAGCCGAGCTTAGCTTACGTGGTCACGAAATGTGCCGTAGTTTATATATCGATAGCCTGGACGACAGCGTCGATAGTCGGCTGTACGATTGCATCATAGCCCGCTTGATCGATCACGCTACCGTCTGGTGACAATTCACGCATGAATTGCAGTTGAGCGACAGGCTCGAGTAACTTGGTGTGAATATTGCTATTGATCGATTCGAAATTAGCGACTGCACGACGGCCTTCGTGAAATCCATAGGTTACGATAGCGACTGGCTTATCTTTCCACTCGGTGTATAGCCAATCCAGAGCGTTTTTTTGTACCGCAGTCATCGCAGCGTTGTATTCTGGCATCGCTAGCAGGATAGCGTCTGATGATTTAACTATGTTGCTCCACGTTTGGACAGCATCATATGGAATCTCATACTCCGGTGCTGACGGTGGCATCGAGGCGTCAAAAAACGGTAACTGCAGCTCTCCTAAATCAGCTACTTCAACATCGATAGCATCGTACTTAGACAGCCGGGTTGTGATGTCTTTGACCACGCCTGCGTTGACACTATTTGGGCGCACACTTCCTGTTACTACCGTTAGTTTCGGCATACCTCTCACCTCCATGTATAGATTATTCGTTTGTGTATCCACTATACCATTAGCTGCGCTCGTAGTGACAGGTATAGCCGCCGGGATGTTTTTGTAAGTACGATTGATGTTCAGTTTCGGCTGGCCAAAATCGTTCGAGCTGTTCAAGCGTCGTGACGATCGGATCATCCCAACGCGATTGATTGCGGTGGATTGCCGATCGACTAGCTTCATACTGCACTTCGTCCTGGTAAAATATCGTCGAACGGTAGCTGGTACCGATATCATTGCCTTGTCGGTTGAGTGTCGTCGGATCGTGGATGCGAAAGTAATAATCCAGCAGGTCGTCCAGTGTCGTTACGTGCTCATCGTATTCAATCAAAACCGCTTCGGCGTGACCGTCGTGTCGGTAGAATGTCGGATTTGACATCTCGCCACCACAGTATCCGACCTCCGTGCTAACGACTCCAGGTCGAGACCGGAACAGCTCCTCCATACCCCAAAAACATCCACCAGCCAGCACAATCGATTGCATACACCTAGTATACTGGGTGTATGCAACACAATCCAAACCTAACCGACCAGCAGCGTGCCGTGTTATTCGATAAAGCAACCGAGCGGGCCTTTAGCGGAGACCTACTCGACGTCGATGCGGATGGATCCTATCACTGCGCAAACTGTCACGCCCGATTATTCTCATCTGATGACAAGTACGACAGCGGTTGTGGCTGGCCGAGCTTTGACCGAGCAAGCGACAATAGTGTGAAATATATCGACGACACAACGCATGGCATGTACCGCACCGAAGTCGTCTGTGGCACGTGTGGCGGTCATCTCGGTCACGTGTTCCCAGATGGGCCGCGCGATACAACTGGTCAGCGCTATTGCATCAACTCATTGTCACTCGATTTTCGTTCCGATCAATGATGATGTCCGTGCATATGTTGGTGGGTCAACGCGTGACCTTTTCCGCGTCGTAGCAAATAGGCATTAACCGGGTAGGCAGCCCAAAACGCCACAAAGAGTGCGAATGCCATCGCCACCCAAAACGTCCACGAAAACCAGTGTGCGTCCATCGCTCCAGGCACGAGATACATGACTGTGTTGTCGACGATTTCCATTACAGTAATCGATAGTGTGTCGGCAGCAAAAACGAGTTTGACACTCTCACCTACAGCCATCCCGCTACGTAGTAACGGCAGAACAGACAGTGAATAACCAGTCAAAAACGCCAATGTAACGGCGAGAGCAATCGTCGTAATATCACTCAGCCCATAGTGAGCACCAATCATCATGCCGGCGACTTCGCCGATCGTACAGCCGGTCAGACAGTGGAGCGTTGCTGACAAAGCAAGTTTGTTCATACTACATGTGCGCTTTCAGTTCGTCTACCAATACGTCTTTCGGTCGCATACCGACGAGTTCGTCGACGACACTTCCAGACTTGTAGATCTGCATGTTTGGTATGCCTTGCACGCCGTGTTTAGCGGCCAACGTTTTATTTTCATCGCTGGCTTCAACATCGACCTTGATGATATCGATATCAGCATCCATCGACTCGCTCAGTTCGTGCAATATCGGCGCCATTGCTTTGCACGGCGGACACCAGTCTGCCCAAAAATCAACTAGCACGAGCTTCGGGTTTTGTGTGACATGTTCGTCAAATTCGGTTGCGGTTGTTATATTGTATAGAGCCATATTTCCTCCTGTGGCATTATTATTTGCGTATGCACGACTGACAGGTGCCGACGATTTTGAGTGAATCGCTCAATTGGCACGGGCCGACTGCTTCAGTGATACTTGCTCGACAACGGCCCGGCAGATCAATGTCACGTATCATGTCGCAGTCTTCGCAGTAAAAGTGATCGTGAGCATCAACACGTGCGTCATACACCATCACGCCCGATCGATCCAGTGTCGCAAAACCGATTTCGCCATCGTCATAGAGTCGCTGCGTGATCCGATGGACTGTCGTGTCACTCAGGTGCGGATACGAGACCCGTAAATCATCACACAGCTGCGCGTTAGTCGCATGACCGAAATGAGCGAGCGCGTGCTTGACGGAATCTACATATTTACTACGGCGTCTGGTTGTCATACTGTTATTGTAAATGATTTACAATACTATTGCAACTAGATTTTTCGACTATCGTAGGCCCAGTGTAACAAGGCTTGTCGTTGACGCGGGCGACACAGTTCATCGCCCGGCTGGCAAGCAGATTCAACTTGTCCTACGTGACGAGTCATGTTCTTCCAGCGCATGATCTGCCGCGCATCATCCTGTGTGCGCCGACCCATATAGTATCGACAATACCACTGAAACCAGCCTCGCGGATCCTGCTCGTGAATCCAGCCCTTTCGCTCCCATTCTTCGCGCGGTTGACTGGCATCAATATCGAAGTAATTTTGTGATGGATCGTGTGTGTCCGACAGATGCGCGCCCTCAAACCATGACTTTGGGTACTCCGCATGATGACCCTCGAAATAATGCCCGCCGAACACACCCAATTCCAACATCTGCCGCGGTGTTAAATCTGGTGTGAAATCGTCAACGAAGTTGCTACCAGACGACTCGCTCAGCTCGTAGTGGTAGTTCTGCTGCAGATCATCATTGACGATTATTGTTTTGGTGGCCATAACACGAATACACTAGTCATGTTTTTATATTTTGCCCATCCCGGTTTGGAATT
>JAUIGH010000011.1 GCA_030429935.1 bacterium
CAACTGAAAGCTAGTACATTACATGTCAACCCTGCGTGAGCTATCGAGCTCTCTACGCCTTGCCCATGATGGCAAATACTAGAGAGCTCGAAACGGTCGGGCTCCAGATGCGCCATCCTGGTGCAGAAAGGGGCTACTATCATGGTGCCCACTGCAACAAACATCGTACCCCGCCTTCCCTGGAGGGCAGCGGCCATCATGGCAGCGTCGGCGGTGAAAGCGCTACCCCACCAATTCACCCAGGGGGAGCTTGCACTAGTCCCCCAGAGCGTGGGGGAGCTGAGCGCCATGGTGGAGGCGCTCGGCGACGGGCGTGAGAGCGCTCAACGCCACTCCGCGCTGCTCCTCTCAATCGGGAAAAGGTTGAACTTGCAGGTCAGGTCTCACTTCGACGCCCGAGAGAGTGGGTACACGCTCTCCCTCTCCCGCTGGGAGAGTAGTGTCGACCTCGAGTTCGAAAAGGCCCCAGCGGTGGGGGGCACGATAGTCTCGGCCGCCTTCCAGGGAGAGGAGGATGTCGCCAGCAGCAAGATACTGCTGGATCTCGTCTGCGTCGCAGACGAGATGGTATCGAACAAATTCGGTTACCGTCTGTTTGCGGGAGACGATCGTCGACCCGCTGACGATCCGATCTACCGCTTGCGGCTCGCTAGTGCCGAATTCCAGGTGGAACCCCACTTGCGGCATCTGGAGCTGGTTCGCTCCCAAGCGGAGTGAACCTTTCTCTGCGCGAATGAATCGACTGCGCGGCTAAAAATACCGATTCAACCCCAAATCTTGTGAGGGGTCTCAAAAAACCAAGAACGCCCCATTATGACTTCGGGCGAGTAAGCGGGACAAACCCGCAGCAGTCATGATATCGCCACCGGGGCGGCAGAGGTCGATTAATCGTTAGAGAACATCATAGTTCTCCGATCTCCCTCTGCCCCTCGGGGCGACAATCTGTCCGTAGGTGTAGCCTACGCTGATGAGTCGAATACGACGAAACAGATGTCACTCCCCGAGGTTTGGTCGATAGATCAGATTTGCCTCTCGAGCCGTGCATGTCACGGTGTATCTTTGGGCAGGCTAAATCTCGGTGAATTGACTTTTTATAGTACTTATGCTAAAGTTAAATTATGGATAAACCAACACACAAAATTGTGCAAAAAACTAGCGATGACGATGACAGCTTGACGCATGACGATCTAGACATGCTCGAGACAGTGTTGTCACACGTGCGCGGTAGCGCGCCAAATGACGCTTACGTCCAGGCAGATTTTACAGGCGAGTTTGAACCTGAGGCGTAGAGATCGAAGCAACCTGTTCAGCACTCCAGAGCGCGAGATGAACGAAGCATAATATAGTCGTGATGAGTCCAGCGATCCAGCCAACGTTCGCTGGGAAGAGCAGGAGTTGCACCAGTGCAGCGATCGTATAGATAGACGCGAGAATTATCGTGCTCGATTTACGAGAAGTCAGCCGGCTAAGAACGGTTTTGGGCACTATTTTTTTGAGCAAGTACACCACGACGCCGCCCACGACGGCCCACAACGCCAGCGAGCTTCCGATCGCCAGTTCATCAGCATTACTCACATCTTGGCCGAGTATAATAGCGGGAAATAGCAGAATGTAAAATAGCGTCATCTCCATAGCACCGTTTATGTCGTAGGCCAACATGATGGCTAGAATCGTCACGGTGATCATCGCTCCAAATATAGTAAAGCGAGCCAGCCTGAGCATACCACGCATGATTTTTGGCACGAGCTGCAAAACAATTGCAGATATTCGGTTCGGCGAATTGTTCGCCTTGATGCGTGTGACGCGAGACATGTCCATAGCGTAGCATATATGACTGCCTCTGGTGATTTGTTATACTACCACTGATGGAACAGCAACTAGCGCAAATTGTGCAGAAAGTATACGACGTCCAGACAGACGTTCGTCTGACGCGCCCGGAGCCGCAGTTTGGTGATTATGCGACAAATGTCGCGATGCAGCTCGCTAAATCTCTCGGGAAAAATCCTCGCGACATTGCTGAGGAAGTTGCTGAAAAACTGCGTGAAAATGAAGATTTTATTGAGGTCAGTGTGGCGGGTCCAGGGTTTATCAACATCCGACTGAGTGATGCGGCGTTGATCCGGACGGTATACACTAGACCAGCACGCCCGTATGTCGATCAGAATATCGTGTTCGAATACAGCTGCCCAAATGCATTTAAAGAATTACATACCGGTCATTTGTACCAGACGATGTATGGCGACACTGTGTCTAGATTGATGTTACTCGGCGGTGCTAAACTGACGCGCACCAGCTTCGGCGGTGACGTTGGCTTACATGTCGCTAAATGCCTGTGGGGAGTGCGTGATACTCTCGGTGGTGAGTACCCCGATAAACTTGGTGAGATCAGCGAAGATGCGTTGGAGCGAGCGCGTTGGATCAGTCAGTGCTACGTACGCGGCGCGAGCGCTTATGAAGATGACGAGGTAGCCAAAGACGATATCGACGAATTGAATAAAACGATCTATGGCTACCACGACGCAGATAATCACGACTCGCCGCTGGCGCAGATCTATTGGACGACGCGGCAGTGGAGCTTTGATTATTTTGATGCCTTTTATGAACTAATTGATGTCGAGAAACTGCGCTATTATCCAGAAAGCGAAACCGCACCGGTTGGGCTGGATGTCGTCAAAGACCAGTTGGCGGCAGGGAAGTTGAAAGAGTCGGATGGCGCTGTCGTATTCGAGGGCGATGAGTCCAAACACCTGCATACCCGCGTATTTATTACTAGCAAGGGCCTACCGACCTACGAAACCAAAGACATCGGCGTCATCTGGATGGAAAAAGACGAATACAACTTCGACCACCGCTATCTGTTGACCGGCAACGATCAGCGCGAATACATGCGCGTGGTGTTCGCGGCGGCTGAGGAATTCCGGCCTGAACTTGCCGGGACAATGACACACCTGACAAATGGCACGGTGCGATTTGGTGACGGCAAAAAAATGAGTTCGCGACTGGGTAACGTGACGCGTGCCGTCGACGTGCTCGATGCTGTACAGACCAAAGTTGACGAACTCGTCGCCGATGCGTCGAAGCGTCGTGCGGTTGCGCTCGGTGCTGTCAAATACGCGTTTGCCAAATATCGTCTAGGCGGCGACATTAACTTTGATCTGGATGAGACCGTCAGTTTGCAGGGAAATTCCGGACCGTACTTACAGTATGCCCATGCCCGGGCGCGCAGCATTTTAGCTAAATCCGACGAACAATTTACTTTACCGCGCGAACTATTCGACGAAGACCGCGCGCTGGTGCGCAAGCTAGGCGAATATCACGAAGCGGTAGATACGGTCATTCGCGAATTGGCGCCGCATCACATCTGTAATTATCTGTTCGAACTCGCTCAGGAATTCAACCGCTATTACGAAAAAAACAAAGTCATCGGCAGCGACAAAGAAGCCCATCGACTGAGCTTGGTGGCGCTGTACGCCGATATCTTGCAGGCGGGCTTGGCAATCCTGGGTATCGACGCACCAGAGCAGCTATAGTTGACAGCTCACAGGGGCGGGTGTAGTATTTTCTTTAGGAACTATTTATGCAGAGGTTTGTAGACACAATCCGGATGATGATTCTCGTGATTGTTCTGCGTGCCTCGGCTGGCTAGTTTCACCGCATCCATAGAAACGTCGCCGCCGAGGGAACACCTCGGCGGATTTCGTTTTATTGGAAGCTCAGCATGACTTGAAGGCCGACCGGTTTTCGGGAGCACTTTACCAGGAGGAAGCATGACTACAATACTAGTTGACAGAGAGCACGGGCTGTCGGACATGGCGGCCGAAGTCTTGGAGACTCTGCGAGTAGAGGGCGAAGTCGAACACGGTCGCTTCGACGAGTTCAGCCTCTGCGAAGTTTTCGGCTACGACAACTCAAGGCACGGCGCACTTTGCAGTGCGCTCGATGAACTGAGTGAGCGTGGACTCATCGTAGTTCGATGTGACGGTCAGAACATTCGTGACCGTCGCGGCAAGCGACGTTGTGGTTCTGTCGTCAGGACATATAGTGCGAAGTGAACCGGGTCGGCGGCCGCTACGCTCTGGAGTCATCCGGGTAGCGGCCGCCCCGGCCGGGGCGCACTTTTCCTCCATCTGCCACTGCTTCTGGACTGCTTCAGAGGCGGTGGCTTGTTTCATTTTCATGCTATACTTTTTTGGTTAGCTAATTGTAAGGAGTTTTTATGGCAACAAAAAAAGCAACCAGCGCTGCACAAAAAGCGCGTCAATCAGCCACGGCCGCACGCGCCCGCGCCGGCAAAGTCGCCAGTCACGGCAATGGATTTATGAATTTTATCCGCGAACAAGGCGTCATCGGTTTGGCGGTGGGCTTGGCGATCGGTGCGGCGGCTGGTGCGACGGTTAAACAGCTGGTCGAAGGCCTGATCAACCCGATTATAACGCTGCTGGTCGGTTCGCAAGAAGGCTTGATGGCCGCGAAATGGACTGTCGAAATCGGCGACCGATCGGCGGACTTTATGTGGGGAGCGGTTGTTAGTTCGCTAATCACCCTGATCGCAACCGCGCTGGTGATCTACTGGGTCATCCACATGGCCAAACTCGACCGCCTGGATAAGAAAAAAGACTAGTTCCGTTTGAGCACTATCGCGCACCCGTATATTTGGCGGGTGCGTCTTGGGTGTATAGTAGAGGTATGTTGGAGTCAGCCAGACAAGCGATTACAAGTGCCGCGCAGCAGCTGGGGTGGAGCGAGGGCCAGACCGAAGAGTTTTTGACGCCGTCGAGAGTGCATCGATTCACGGTCGAGCTGGACGACGAGAGCTTTGAAGCGTTCCGAGTGCAGCACAACAATCGGCTCGGTCCGTTCAAAGGCGGTGTGCGCTTTCACCCGGACGTCGACATGGATGAGGTGCAGGCGCTGGCGACGCTGATGACGATCAAATGCGCCGTCATGAACATCCCGATGGGCGGTGGCAAAGGCGGCGTGACTTGGAATCCGCGCGAAAGAAGCCAGGATGACATCGAGACCGTCGCACGGAGCTACGTGCGACACTTGGTCGACCATATCGGCCCAGACACCGATGTACCGGCGCCGGACGTCAATACCAACGGCCAAGTCATCGACTGGATGGACGACGAATACGAGCAGCTGACGGGTGACGACAGCCACGCCAGCTTTACCGGTAAAACGCTGGGTAACGGCGGCAGCCAAGGCCGTATCACGGCGACTGGTCGCGGCGGCATGATCGCACTGCGCGAATATTGCCGGACACACGACATCGAGACCGAGGGTCTATGCGTGGCGGTGCAGGGGGTTGGCAACGTCGGGTATTGGTTTGCGCGGCTGGCTGAGACCGAGCTGGGGGCTACGGTTGTTGCCGTGTCGAATTCTAAACAGACTCTGGTCAACTACGACGGTCTAAACGTCGCATCGGTCAGCGAAGACACGGTGATGGAGGAGCTGCAGGGTGAGGAGCACGACCGCGATGCAATTCTGTCACTGGACTGTGATGTTCTGGTGCTGGCGGCACTCGGCAATGTCATCGATGCTGACAACCAAGATCAGATCAAAGCCAAAACGGTGCTGGAACTGGCAAACGGCCCGGTCAGTTACGACGCGACAGCCGCACTCGAAGACCGTGGCGTCCACGTTATACCAGATGTGCTGGCAAACGCTGGCGGTGTCATCGTCAGCTACCTAGAATGGCTGCAAAACAAACAGGGCGAACACTGGAGCGAAGCCGAGGTCAATCAGAAACTTGACGACATTATGTGTTCAGCCCTGAGTGATTGCCTGTCGAGCGAACAGCCACTCAAAAACGCCGCGTTCACGGCGGCGCTCGAACGACTGTCAGAGTAATATGCTTATGATTTGAGCATGACCACACCACTGGTATGCTGAGAACAGTATGAGTCCTCAATCGCACTTTCGGCCTGGAGCGTCTGGTGATGCACGCCCTGGATATCGCGCTACGCCTGCGTCGCATAGACGGGCAGAAGGTACCGGTCTTGATTATCAACATGGTGCGAAAGACAAGCAGCGCACGTTAGAGCGATTTCGGCTACGTAATCTTGAGCGTGCTTGGCGTCAGGAACGCTATGAAAAAGGCCGTGAAGCGTGGAGTGATCTCGGCAACAGGCAGCTACCAATTCAGCGAAAAAAGCACGAAATCATGCAAATGTTGTCTGCAAACCGCATCTCACTACTGGCTGGTGAAACCGGGAGCGGAAAATCAACACAGCTCGCACAATACGCTTTGGAGATGGGCTATGACAGAGTCGTCTATTTGCAACCACGTCGTGTGACCACAGATAATATTGCCGACCGTATCGAGTATGAACTTCGCGAGCAGTTTGCGGCCAAAGGTATCGAATATCCAGAGTCGTTGGTCGGCGCGATGCACAGCGAGCGCTCGACGGCCACACCAGATAGCATTGTCCAAGTAATGACGTCGGCTGTGTATAAGAAACGAGCTGCAGAGCTCGAAGAAGAGTGGGGTGGTGAGAAAGTATTGATCGTCGCTGATGAAGTGCATGAGGCGAATATCGAAACAGAGTTTGCGATAGCCACGGCTGCAGAACAAATGGAGCGGCAACTCGGTTGGAACATGGTATTGATGAGCGCGACGCTTAATGAAGACGAGATCCAAGATGCTTACAGCGGACTAAACGGCAGCGCTATTCCGAGTGTCACGGTCGAAGGTCGCCCGCATTATATCGAGCAGCATGAGCGAGCGGATCAAACGGTTGTTGAGATTTTTGCTGAGGAATGTTTGCCAGATGGTCATCGAACATTGATATTTACTGACGGCAAACGTTCGCTCAATGCTATCCGAGATGAGCTCGAGCGGCAACATGGCGAATCGGTCGAAGTGCTCCTGCTACACTCAAAAGTTGACACGGCTTCGCGTCAACGAATATTTTACGAGCAACCGACGCCGGGTGTGCATCAAGTTATTGTATCGACATCTGCGGGGCAGTCAGGCATCACCATTCCAGGCGTTGACCGAGTTATCAGTGACGGTTGGACAAAGAGTCCTGAGCTCGATGATGAAAACGCCTCAGGTCTACCGAGACGACTGTGTTCACGTGCCGAGCTCACCCAGCAAATGGGACGAGGCGGTCGCGATGTGGGTGGCGGTAAGTTTTTCTTGGCTAAAGCGCACCCATATAAAAAACGTCCCGGTGCGCTCGAGGATGAGTTTGCGCCATTTGCATCAGCGGAGCGTATGGACCACATACCAGCTGATATCTATCACACGGTAATCACCAACAATGTCCTCAGTGCTGCCGCTATGGACAAGGATTTTTATCGGCTTAACGAATACTTGATCCACAAAGTCACCTACGACACCATTGAGGAAGCCTACACAGTACTACAGTTAATAGGTGCGACAGATGAACACAATGATGTGACGGAGATCGGCCGACGGATGGATCGGTTACCGGTCCGTCCAGAGTTGGCCCGTGCAATTGTCGATAGCTTAGAATATGACGTACAGACACAGATGCAAACTATTGCCATCGCAGCTGGGATCGAGTCAGGTGGCCTGGCGTCGTTTTCAAATTACAAACAATCGCATGATCGACTCTCGACACACACCGATGATGATTTTATATCTCAGCTCGATTTGTTTTTGGCTGCACGTCGTCACCTGAATCAAGGCGAAACTGACGAAACCAAAATTGAACGTGACGGTATCGATGCGATTGACAGTATCAGGGCACATAAGCAGTTCCACAAAATGTGCGCTCGTTTGGAAATTGATGAGGAAGTGCGTCAAGATCTGACCAACACCATGACAGCTGCGCAACGACGTCGACTACGTGGATTGTTTTTAAGCGGCATGCCACATCTCTTGTATGAAGAAGTGAGTCGCAAGAAGCGGCGCGGTCGCCAGAGAAAAGATCCAATCACGAAACAGAAGCAACCTCAGGCCGAAGATGTTGCATACCGAAATATTCTCGCACCGCCAAAAGATAAGCCATACCATCTGGACCGAGCACTCGGGAGGAGCAGTGTGCTTGCTGAGTTCCCGCCACCGAAAGGCAGTTATGTCGCTGGATATCCTCGATGGTTTGAGGACGATAACGGCACGCGCTACAACGTCGTTCAAGACGGTTTCCCAGTTTCGCGAGCACTTATTAGAGAAGTTCTCGGTACGCGGGCACTGCATGTAGGAGAAACCGTCAGAGTTAAGCGAAACGGACGCTTAGAACGAATTCGGACAGGTAAAATCGGACGAATGGCAACATATAAAATCGAAAAAGCCGCTACAGCCGACACGGCGGATGTAGCCGATCAACTCGCTGACGAAGCGCTTGACAAGCCAGGGTCAGCGCAGCGAGAACTGCGTGGCATCCTAAGGCAAGTTGAGAATTATGCGGCACGTGTTCCACTGCAGTATCAAACGTATTACTTTGAGCGAGCGTTTGATCATACGGCGTTAAAGAAAATCGTTCGCGATGCAGCTGAACGGGTCGGCAGTACGGGCCAGCTCGATGCGCGAATCCGTGAGATGGGGCTAACTCTTGATAGCTTCGTGACTGAAGATAATCGAGTTAAGATTGATCAAAACTATCCAAGTCACGTCACACTTGGTGATGACACCTACGAAATTCGTTACCAGGTAGGCGAGCAGTGGCAGCCATACATTATTGTAGATGCAGGTACAGTTTTTCCTGCTGTCGAAGTAAACAGAGCTGAAAAACTAGCAGGTGGTCGAGAGCTATTGGCACGCGTACGCCATGATTCAAGTCAGCTACGACCGCTATCAGAATTTGTAGGGGAATAAGTACAAAAATTCGTCGCCGCAGGCGCGGAGCGAGGCTGTGTTAGCCCTCAACTCCGCACCTGCGGTTATGTCTCGACGTCAGACCGTCACATCAGCGCCGGGGCCGGCTGACCCAGGCCATTCGCTGCCCACGATCCGTAGGCGAACTGGTCGGCCATGTCGTCCGTGAGCAAGCCGGCGCATGGGTTGTGCCGGTGACCGCCACCACGCACGGCAGCGGTCCGCTTGCGGATCGCCTGACGGGTCGTGTGCTCCTTGAAGCGCGCCTCCTGCAGGGCGGAGCGCTCCTCGGCCGACGTCACGCGGAGGACCGCGTCGTCCAGTACCACCCTGCCGCGGCGCAGGTGTTCCTTGATGAGCTCCTGTGCAGCGCCGACGCAGCAGTGCTCGAGGCCCATGTGGGCGACGAGACTCTGTGCTAGCGCGAGGGTGGTCGTGCCAGTGATGTGGCCCTCCTTGATGAAGCGTTGGACGGTCTTGCGGTTGAGCTTGGTGGGAGCGGTCATGCTCCCTCCTTTCTCATCTTTGAGATACCGAGACGTGCATTCGAGACGATCGGCGTCACGAATTTTCACAATATACAACAAAATATATAAAAGAGCAACAGATTACCACCTCTGGTATACTGTGAGTATGACGAAGCAAGCCACAGTATTATGGATGGACCTCGAGATGACGGGGCTGGATCCGGTCAAAGACCGAATATTGGAAGTTGCGGTGATCGCGACCGATTGGGATTTTAAAGAAATCGCGACGTACACTGCGGTCAAAAAAGTCGGGCCGAGCCTAATGAAATCGCGGATGGTGGGGGAGTTTTGGGAAAAGTTTCCAGAGGTGCGCCAGGCATTGATGGCACAAAACGCCGACGGCACAAACGGCCGCACGGTCGAGAACGAATTACTAGCATTTATTGACGAGCATTTCGACGCTGACACGCCGGTGTTGCTCGGCGGCAACAGTATCCACCAAGACCGCAAATTCATCGACAACGAATGGCCGCGTCTGGCTGAGCGCCTGCACTACCGCATGCTGGATGTCAGCGCCTGGAAAGTCGTCTTTGACGGCAGATACAAAAAGAAATTTGCCAAACCCGAAGCGCACCGCGCGCTGGACGATATCCGCGGCAGTATCAAAGAACTGCAATACTACCTGAAAAAGGTGAAGTCGTGACCCACACCGAGCTTGAAGCCTACATCTTGAGTTTTCCGGATAGCTGGCTGGATTGGCCGTTTGGCGAGGACGTCGCCGTGTACAAAGTCGGCCATGACAATGATGGCAAAGGCAAGCTGTTTGCGCTGATCGCCATGAACTCCCAGCCGCTGCGCGTCAGTCTGAAATGCGATCCGCAGCTAGCGGAAACCTTGCGTGAACAGTATGAGTCAGTCTTGCCAGGGCATCACTTGAACAAAAAACATTGGAATACGATCATCTGTAGTGGTCAGCTCGACGACGAGCAAGTCAAAGACCTGGTGCGGCACAGTTATCAGCTGGTCGTCGGTTAGCTACGCGCCGGCGAATTCGTCGAAGCTCTCGGCGATTGGCGTCAAGTTACGGTAGGCATTGTCTAGAAATGTGCGCAACTCTTCGTTGTCGGTGCCGTCGTAGACTTGGCGCATCATGGTCTGCAAGACTTCGATCTGATAGGTCATCTCGCGGGCGTAGGTACGGTCGAGCACGACATTGAGCCGGGCGTCGTCGAATTCGCTGGTCAGCTCGGAGCTGTGAGCTGATTCGGCGGCTTCGATGCTAGCGGTGACGTCTTTTTCGATACCGGCAGCTTCGAGCGGTGCTTCCAGGTCGGCGATGGCGTTGGTCAGAAAGATCGTGTAGGCGGTATTGTCGCTCCGCAGGTCGTTGTCGCGCAGATAGCTGTGCTGGTCTTTGGAAATTTCGACCAAGCTCTCCATCCGAGCGCTCAACTCGCTGGCTTTGTCGAGCGTGCTGGGGCGGCTGCTTAGTAACAGCGCAGCCACGCCGACCAGTACGAGTAGGCCGAGTAAGACCATGATGATCAGGATCAGTTTGTGATTGGCGGTTTTTTGCGGTTTGAGCGGGGTAGAAATTTGGTCGAGATAATCCACCGAGTAATCCTGGATCGGCTGCTGGACGCCAGGTTGCAAGGGCTGTTGAGCGGATGGCGGTGCTTGAGTTGGCGGCTGCGGCGGTGTTTGCTGTGGCTGCGGCTGCCAGATGCCGTTCGGGTCAGGTTGCTGAGGGTTCATGCTGTCTATTTAAGCATGAACGGTACACGAGAGCCAGGGGAGGGTGGCATTCATTTCTCAGCGCGATGTCGTCCCGCACCACTCTTCCATCCTCACCATCTCGGCTAAGTAGTTCGTCTAGCTCGACTCCCACACCCGCCTCGTCATCGTGAGCCGCGTCAGAATCTCGGGCTTGCGCTCCGGGAATCTCCCGACGTCTCAGCGTGCCGGGCTAATGACGAGTCAGCTGCGGGAGTCGAGCTGCCACAAGCCACCCGCGAACCATCACTCGCCGAAGACTCCACGTTCCCCGTGGAGCGCGAGTAAGATGATAGTAACTGGCGCTCGCGCGTGTCTGAATCGGGTGGTGGTCGCGAGAGACGGTAAGATACCGACCTCTGTAGTATACTAGTCACATGAATGATGACGCCAAGGAAGAGGTGCGCGCCCGGCTGAATATCGAGGACGTGGTCGGTGAGTATGTGCAGCTCAAGCGTGCTGGGCGGAATTTCAAGGGCCTCAGTCCGTTTACTAGCGAAAAAACGCCGAGTTTTTTTGTCAGTCCAGAGAAGCAGATTTGGCATGATTTTAGCAGTAACCGCGGCGGCGATGTCTATAGCTTTGTCATGGAGCTCGAAGGGATGGATTTTCGGGCGGCGCTGGAGCATCTAGCGCGCAAAGCCGGGGTTGATTTGGCGCAATATCAGTCTGCGGGCAACCAGCGGATCGCTGAGCGCAAAAAACGCTTGCTCGAAGCGCATCGACTGGCCACGCGGTATTATCAAGCGAATCTAGTGCGCAGCCAGCGGGCGATCGACTACATCCACCAGCGCAGGCTGAACAAACAGGCACTCGAGGACTTTTTGATCGGCTATGCACCGGATAGCGGCAGCGCACTGACCGACGCACTGACGAAACGGGGTTTTACGTCGGGCGAACTGCGCGACGCTGGCCTGGTCAACCGGTTTGGCGGTGATCTGTTTCGTGGCCGGCTGATGGTACCGTTGATGGATCCGAGCGGCCAGGTGATTGGCTTTACCGGTCGGATCATCGGCGAGGTCGACAATGCCCCGAAATACCTCAATACGCCGCAGACTTTGCTGTACGACAAAGGCCGGCATATCTTTGGGCTATCTCAGGCCAAAGAAGCCATCCGCGAATCAGGCTTCGTCGTAGTCGTCGAAGGCAACATGGATGTGGTGTCGAGTCATCAAGCGGGCGTGCGTAACGTCGTCGCCACCGCCGGCACTGCTATGACTGAGCATCACTTGCGGGCACTCAAGCGACTGACTGGCGATATTCGCTTGGCATTTGACGGTGATAAAGCCGGCGTGGCCGCCAGCGAACGCGCTATCGCTATCGCCGCGACTGTCGACGTCGAACTGTCGATCATCAGTATGCCAGACGAGGCCAAAGACCCTGATGAGTTGATCCAAGAAGACGTCGCCAAATGGCAGCAAGCCATCGACGACACTCAACCAGCCGTGCAGTGGGTGATCGCCCAGTACGCCGCCCGCGAAGATCTGCGTAGTGCGGCTGGCAAACGAGCCTTTACCACCGCGTCACTGCGGCTGGTGGCGGCACTGAGTGACGACGTCGAGCGACAGCATTACGAAGACGAAATCGCTCAGATGATCGGCTCATCACGTCAGGCCATCATCGCCAAACGTCAAAAACTTGCCGACGAATCACGCGGCGAAACCCGGCTCAAAACCCCGGCCGTCACCGAGCACGAGCCGCTCGACAATCGCTACGCGTATCAGGACGACCTACTGGCGGTAGCGCTGATCGATGGGCCGAGTCAGGAATTGTTTGGTGATCTGGATTCGACCTGGCTGGACGGCGAAGCCAGACAGCTACTAGCGCGGTATTTTGCCCGACATCACGGCACAGCACACAGTCAGGTGCCGCTCGAGTTGCATCAGATCGAAACCTATGTCAAAATACTACTACTGAGGGCCGACACCAGGTACGCTGACTGGAGCGATAACGATCGTTACTTTGAAACAGCACGGTTGATCCGCCAAGTAGAACAAGAACACAAAAAACAAACCAGAGACGAACTCACCGAGCGCCTGCGCGACGCCGAGGCCGCCGGCGATGACAGCGCCGCAGATGAACTGCGCGCCCAACTACATAGCTTAATCAAGGAGATAGCCCGTGGGCAAAGACGATAGCAAGCAACCAGTAGACGACCCAAAACTAACCAAGCCAGTCGACGACGAAGAGCCGGATCTGGAAGATCTAGACGAAGAAGAGGACACCGCTGAAGACGTGCTCAACAGCGGGCAATACCTCGATGATATTTCCGATGACTCGGTGCGTCTGCACCTGCGCGAGATTGGCAAAATCCCGCTCTTGACCGCCGAAGAAGAACTGACGCTAGCTAACGAAATCGTTGCCAACAGCGAGAAACTAGCTGCGGCGCAGGAGAAACTGGCTGGACTGAAAGAAAAAGAGCCGACCGCCAAAGTCAAAGAAGATATCAAAAAGCTCGAGTTGCAGACTGCTAAATTAGCCAAACCAAAAGACAAGATGGCCGAAGCCAACATGCGTCTGGTGGTGTCGATCGCCAAACGCTACAGCGGTCGTGGACTCGACTTTCTCGACCTGATCCAAGAAGGCCACACCGGCTTACTACGCGCCGTCGAAAAGTTCGACCCGGACAAAGGATTTAAGTTCAGTACCTACGCCACCTGGTGGATTCGTCAGGCGATCACGCGTGCCATCGCTGACCAGGCGCGCACTATCCGTATTCCGGTGCACATGGTCGAGACGATCAACAAATTGCTGCGCACCCAGCGTCGCATGACCCAAGAACTCAACCGCGAACCGACCATTGAAGAACTCGGCAAAGAACTGGAGATGGAGCCGGAAAAAGTTGAATATGTCATCAAGATCAAGCAAGATATCTCCAGTCTCGATGCTGGTGTCGGCCGTGATGGTGACGACGAAGAATCCGTGCTCGGTGATTTCATCGAAGACGAAGACAGCGCCACGCCAGAAGAATCTGCCGCCAATCAGCTGCTCAAAGAACAAGTCCAATCGGTGCTGTCGACGTTGAGCGATCGTGAACAAAAAATTGTCAAGATGCGCTTTGGTCTCGATGGCGGCAAATCACACACCCTCGAAGAAGTCGGCCAAGAATTCGCCGTTACCCGTGAACGCATCCGTCAGATCGAAGCCAAAGCTCTAACCAAACTCCGTAAGCATAAAGACTCCAAAAAACTGCACGAATACCTGAAATAATTTCAGAGTGGTATACTAACTACCATGACGCGTCGTGGTGGATTTACGCTGGTCGAGCTATTGATTGTCATCGTGGTGATCGCGATACTAGCGGCGATTTCGGTGGTGGCCTACAACGGCATCCAGCAACGGTCGCGAGCGGTGACGGTCGTCGATACGCTGGCAAAGATCGAAAAAGGCTTTATCCTAGAGCGGACGGCGGCGGGTGAGAGCACTTGGCCGCTCGAAGCCTCGTATAGCGCCGGATCGAACCCGAATATCAACACGATTATCGCCAATACTGATCTGAAAAACTATCTACAGACACTCGATCCGATCAGCGGTTTTGCTGGTTCGACTTACATCTACGACAACGACGGTGACAACGACGATTTTGATGATTGCGGCCAAGACCTCGATGGCATCAACATCCGCATCACAGGTACGAATATTCAACTGGCGCAAAGCGTCGATGACCAAATGGACGACGGCAATCTGGCGTGCGGCCAGCTGCGCTGGTACCCATACGGCGGCGGCATGATCAAGTACATGCTGAGTGAGACGCAGAGTTTATAGCCAGTTGCGGGTAGTCGCACGCTCACGTACTATAGCGGTATGAGATTACCAAACATCGTCGGCATCGCTGGCACAAATGGTTCAGGCAAAGATACGCTTGGTGTGTTGCTCGAACGAGAACGTGATTACGTCAATATCAGTTTGAGTGATGTGTTGCGTGCAGAGCTGGATGAGCTGGGATTGCCGCACACGCGCGAGAACCTGAGTGCGCGCAGCGCTCAACACCGTGCGACAGGAGGTGATGGCGCAATGATGGACTTGGCACTGGATAGATTCCAGGTCGAGGACCGGGGCATCTGCATCACCAGTGTTCGCACGCCCGGCGAGGCTGAGGCGCTGCAGTCAGCTGGCGGCACGATGGTGTGGGTTGATGCTGATCAGCGGATTCGCTATGACCGCGTGGTTAATGGTGCCCGAGGGCGGGGAGCGACAGACGAGATTTCATTCCAAGAGTTCCAGGCCCAAGACGCGGCGGAAATGACGCCATCAGAGCAAGGTAATGGGCTCAATGCGGCAGCGGTACGTGATCGCGCCGATGTATTCGTGACCAATGAATTTGCTAGCCTCGAGGCGTACGAGCAGTATTTGCGCGAGTTTTTTCAGCTATAAGAGTTTGAGTGTGTCGAGCCGATTTAATAGATCAGCCAGCGAACCATCATTGACTACGTAATCGTCGGCCAACGCGATGACAGCACCCAGCGTACCTGTTTCGACGTGACCCCAGTCTGTTTGGTCGAGTTCGGTACCGTTCAACTGAGGTGTTCGCCGTATCCGATATCGGTGTGGGCTGACGAGTGCGACGACGTGCACAGCACCAGGGTGGCGGTGCTTGAGCCATGTCAGCGTATCGAGCGAATCCAGACCATCGAGGATTACGGTATGTCGTCCTGCTGCTCGAAGATTGTCAATTTCTGATGCTAATTCATCACGCGACGTAGTGATAATTTTCGGAATTCCATGATCGGTAAAATGCTTCACCGCAGTCGATTTTCCACTCCCGGTCAGGCCGACAAATGCAATAATCTTGACGTGTTCGTGGTGTGACATGTCACTAGTGTAGCAGATGAAAATGCCTGCGCTTGCATGTAATCCACAATCATCGGACAATCAGAATATGGCAAAAGAAATAATCGGCCCAACAACCACCAAAAAACGACAAGATTCTGAAGATCGCTTTCAGCTGATGCCAATCATACGCGGGTATTCTGCGTTTACGCATCAGGAAGTTAAAGATGCGCTTGGTCACGCAGAGACCCTTGATTTGTTAACCGATGAAGCGGCATTCGAACACTTGAAAGGGACGTTTAGAAGCCAATTAGAAAGTAGTACGCTAAACCCAGCTCAAGCAAGTCGAATATGGAATGTGTTTTTTCGTCGACACCCATCGAATCGGCACGATAGAAACGATGATTTACAAGCTGAAGGGTTAGCTATGCAAGTATTACGCGATCGAGTTATCGGTCACGGTTTGCGAATGCGGCCAATATTTGACGTAGTCTCTGACCCTAAACATTTTGAAGCGAATTTACGGCAATCTCCTGTGGTTCGAACTATTGACCGAATAACACAGGCTGATGTGGCGCCTGAATATAGAGGAAGCCGACGTATCAATACTGCGATTGCTGTTGCTGCGGTGGCAGAAACGACGCAGACGTTGATCGAGGTCAAGCGCCGCCACTAAATCGAAACTACAATCTAGCGTATACTAGACTCATGAAAAGGTTAGCTATCATCGACGGCAAGTCCGTGTTTTACCGTGGGTATTATGCCATGCCAAATCTCAGTACGGCTGATGGCACGCCGACCGGTGGGGTGTATGGCTTCGCCGCGCTGTCGCTGGAACTGATCAAAAAACTCGAGCCGGACTACGTCTGTGTGGCCTGGGACAAGCCAAAGACGAATATCCGCAAGCGCCGCGAAATCTATCCGGAATATAAAGCCGGCCGTAAGCCCGCGCCGGCGGATTTTTATACCCAGATCCCGATTTTGCAAGAGCTGCTCGAGGCGCTGAGTTGGCCGCTGTACGAGCTGGATGATTACGAGGCCGATGACATCATGGGCAGTCTGGCGCGGCAGGCAGAGGCGGAAGGCCTAGAAACTTGCCTAATATCGAGCGACCTCGACATGCTACAGTGCCTCGCACCGAACACACATATGTACGCGCTCAAAAAAGGTTTTAGTAATATCGAGTTATACAAACCGCAGTATTTCGAGGAAAAATATGGCATCCGTGTCGATCAATTTCTCGATCTCAAAAGCTTGAAAGGTGATAGTAGCGATAATATCCCCGGCGTGCCGGGCGTCGGCGAAAAAGGTGCCGTCAAACTGCTGCAAGCTTACGACACGCTCGATGGCATCTACGAGCACGTCGACGAAGTAAAAGGCTCGCAAAAAGACAAGTTGATCGCCGGTAAAGACTCGGCGTACTTGAGCCGCCAAGTCGCCACCATTATGTTTGACGCGCCGCTGGTGCTCGATCTGGAGTCGATGGATATCCGTGATCTCGACACTGCACGACTCAAAACCATGCTGAAATCGCTCGAGTTCAGCAGTTTGCTACGGAATCTGCCTGAACACATGCGGCATGTCGAGGCGGATGACGAGCCGACCAGCGAGGTCCAGCCGCTCGAGCTCGTAGACTGGAACGACGAATTTGCCACCGCAGCACTGATGGCGGAGCGCGTCATGGTGCAGCTGATCGACGAACAGCTGTATGTGTCGCATGATGAACAGAGCTACGCACTCGCTCAGCCCGACCAGCTGACAAATTTGCTTACACACGTCTCGTTGGTGACACACGATGGGGACGCGCTGTGCAAACACTTATTGGCTGCTGAGCAGCCGATTCCTGAGACAATGTTTGATATGCGCCAGGCGGGATTTTTGCTCAATCCGCTCAAAAAATCTCGGACCCTATCTGACGTCACGCAGTATGACGGCGACGAGATAGCTCGTCAGCTGGCCGAGCTGTGGCGTGTCTATCACGAGCAGGTCACGGCATTCGAGGAATTGCCACGGGTCAAAAAAATCGCCGAGGACATCGACTTTCCGACGATTCCGATACTGGCGCGCATGGAGCATTACGGTATGCATCTAGACACCGAGTTTTTGGCGCAGATGAACACAGAATTGTCGCGCGATATTGCCGAGGTCCAAGCCGAAATGCACGAGATGGCAGGGTACGAATTCAACATCGCCAGCCCGAGCCAGCTCGGCGAAGTATTGTTTGGCAAACTGCAACTACCGACAGCTGGCATAAAAAAAGGTAAGACTGGGTATAGTACCGGGCAAAAAGAACTCGACAAACTGCGCGGTCAGCACCCGATCATCGAAAAAATCGAGCAGTTCCGCGAGCTCACCAAGCTACAAAATACCTACGTCGAAGCGCTGCCAAAACTGGTCGATAATCAATCACGTTTACACACCACGTTCAATCAAGACGTGGCGGCGACGGGACGACTGAGTAGCACCGATCCGAACCTGCAAAACATCCCGATTCGTACCGAACTGGGCCGCAAGATTCGCGAAGCCTTTGTGCCGAGCCCGGGCAACGTCTTCGTCAGTGCCGACTATTCACAGTTCGAGTTACGGCTGGCGGCGGTGTTGGCCGGTGATGAGCGCATGACCAATGATTTCAACGCCGGGACGGACATCCACGCTAAAACGGCCGCCGACGTGCATGGCATCCCGCTCGACCAGGTCACCAAAGCGCAGCGGCGCGACGCCAAAGTCGTTAACTTCGGCGTGCTCTATGGCATGGGGCCCCACGCGCTGGCGGGCAACACCGGCATGAGTTTCGGTGAGGCCAAAGCGTTTATCGACGAGTATTTCAAAGTCCGTGGCGCTGTCAAAGCTTACATCGACGCCACCATCAAACAAGCCCGTGAAGAGGGCTACGTCGAGACCTATTACGGCCGTCGCCGCCCGACGCCGGATGTGCAGTCGAGTAATTATATTGTTCGGGCCGGAGCCGAACGCGCCGCGGCCAACATGCCGATCCAGGGTACCGAGGCTGATCTGATGAAGCGGGCCATGATCGAGGTGGAGAAGAAGTTAAGAACCGGCTTGGACGACGCATCACATTCGGGAGCACAGCGAATCAAAATTGATGATTCGCTTCCTGCGGAAAGCAGAGTCTCCCAAAGTGACGCGTCGTCCAGCCTCGCCGCAGATGACCAGCCGCAGCCGTTGGGCGTCCAAGTTCTGCAAATCCACGACAGCATCCTCGTCGAATGCCCCGAAGAAAACGCCGATGAAGTCTCTGAAATCTTAGTTAACACCATGTCCACCATTGCCCCCGAACTACCGATCAAACTCCAAGTCGACGTCAGCGTTGGTAAGAATTGGGGTGAAGTGTGATCTCTCCGGCGCTACGCCAGGAGATAATTGAGCGATATAGCTCAAAACATGAGGTTCGTCATATCGATGTCGGATTTCAAAATGATATCTACGTTATCGACAACCAATATGTTTTACGTGTCCCGCGAGAGGACTGGGCACGACAGCTTCTCAAGCACGAAACTATGGTACTCAATCACATTGCCGAGTCAATGAGCGTCCAAGTGCCGGTTGTCGTTGAAGCCGCAAAAGACAACACTTACGCCGTGTGTCAGTTTATCGACGGTGATGTCATAACTGATGAAGACCTCGCTCAGTTTACGGCGGAGTCGCGAAACCGGTTTGTAGCCGATATTGTACAAATGATTCTAGAACTCAATCATGCCATATCGGTCGCATGGTACACGCAGCACTGTGGGACAAGCGTCTCTCGTAAGATTGATCCTGAAGCAAACTTCAGTGAACTCACGAGAGCAGCACGAAGAGCGAACCATCCACATCTGCGCTTGTTTGAAAAATGGCGAGCTGAATATGAAACCTATCGACCGGAAATTGATGCGTTACCGAGTATGGTTGTCCACGGTGACTTGCACGTGGGAAACATGGTTTTTAAAGATCAACGACTCG
>JAUIGH010000012.1 GCA_030429935.1 bacterium
AACTCCAGTCTTGCGCTACTGCTAGCCAAATCGTGATGGCATTTGAAACCACAAGCGACCACAGTGTCGGGTCGTGAAACATGGATTGCCGGGTAGTCGATGTCGTCATAATTCAATCTGGCGGAGAGAGAGGGATTCGAACCCTCGAAGGCTTGCGCCTTACCGCTTTTCGAGAGCGGCCAGTTCAACCACTCCTGCACCTCTCCGTACGTGGTTTACTTCCCAGATTCTACCAGATACAGCGTGTATAATGAACCGCAGTAACACAGGAGTTAAATATGCAAGATTCAGTATTCACTAAAATCGTCGCCGGTGAGATTCCAGCTCATAAAATCTACGAGGATGAAAAAACCCTGGCATTTATGGATGTCTACCCGAAACACGAAGGCCACGTGCTCGTCATCCCAAAGGTGAATCCAACCGAATTTGTCTGGCAGCTCGACGATGACACCTACCACGCTGTGATGGCGACGTGCAAAAAGGTCGCTCAGCAACAACTCGAAGTCTTGCCCTTCGAACACGTTCATCAGGCTATAGTAGGTATTGATGTGCCCTACGCCCACGTCCACGTGATACCGTTTAACACGACTACCGACCTAGCCGCCGAACAACCCACTGGTGAACCTAATCACGAATTACTTGCATCAATCGCCGAAAAACTCCGCTTCGCATGATCCGCATCCTGGCCATCGGCAAAAAACACGAAGACTGGATTCAACAGGGGCTCCAGCGCTACCAGAAGCGCCTGCGTGCGCCGTGGGACGTGACCTGGGAGCTGCTGCCACATTCTAGCCGCCAGGACGACCAGGCGCGTCAGGAAGAGTCTCGGGCGTTACTCGATCGCCTCTCGCCGAGCGATTACATCATTCTACTCGACGAGGTTGGCCGCACACTCGACTCGCCAGCACTGACCGATCAGCTCGAGCAGCAATTTAGCCGATCGCGTCAACCGACCATCATCATCGGTGGCGCCTACGGTGTCACGGACGAACTGCGAGATCGAGCCGACCTGGTGCTGTCACTCTCGTCACTGGTTTATCCGCACCAACTGGTCCGCCTGATCCTGATCGAACAACTCTACCGCGCCCAACAAATCGCCGTCGGTAGTAGCTACCATCACGAATGACTTACAGACTAATCCACGTAAGGTATAGCAGAAGTCCCCCTACCACTGTAACTACAACGAGTAGTCGCATGATGATTTGAAAGCCGCTCAACGGCGTGTCGCTCTGAACCACCCCGTTCTTCTCCAGTTTCTGCAGATGTCGAGTGCGAGCATATGCGATAACCGCGAACAGCAAAATCAGTGGAGAATAAAACACAGCTTGCAATAATAAGCTAAATCCCATCCATTGACGTTCATACTCGCTTGTCTGGGCGTAATCATTTACTATCGATGCAATAATCAACACGCCTATTATAAGTGCTGCAATGATCCCAAGAGATCGGATCAGGTTTTTTGATATCATGCGCGTAGTATAACAAAGTAATAAACATACTGATCACAGCTAGTTGACAAATAATCACGCTTATGCTAATATGAACACTGTAAATCACCAAAAACCAACATGCAAAATATTCTCAACTACCTCGTTATCATGCTCAGTCTGACCACCGCAACCGGTGTATTGCTGCACGATGCGCGCATCGACAAGGCCACCTGGACGTCACTGTCGAGCAAACGTGTACAGACCACTCGACTGCCAGCGGCCCGAGCTGACGCCGGTATCGCTGTCGATGCTCATACCCACCCGCAACACGCCGGTAAAACGCTGCATGGATTCAGCTACCACAGCCCGAGCATGCACCCACGCAGTGAACACCGCATGAAAAAACACCTCCAGCGCACTCAAAAGCCAACCGGCCGTCACGCCTTTGACCACAGTTATCTACCGATTATTGCCTAAGACAAAACGTCCAGTTCGCGCACTAGACGCTGCTCGAGCGCTTGGTTATCGCTGAGCTGCTGGCGAGTTTCAGCGACCAGCTTTTCTGGCGCTTTATTGACGTAACTATCGTTATCCAGTCGCCCCTGTAGCTGCGTGATCGAAGCCCGGACGTCGGCCAGACGCTGCTCTAGATTTGACTGATGTTCATACAGCGTTTCATCAGAGATATCCAACCACGCATCACGGCCACTCGATGCCAGGCGCAGACCCCTGGCCTGATCGACTTTTTCAACTGATTTCAGCCGTGCCAGATGCGCAATCAGCTGACGATTATCGTGCACCAGTGTGTCGTCCATGTACAGCATAGTGTAGCGATCATTGCCGGGCAGATCGCCGGCCACAAACCGCGTTTCGCTAACTAGTTGTTTCAGGCGGCTAAACTCTGCCGCAGCAATATCGTTGTAGTCGACATCGGTTGGCCACGTAGCGCTAATCAACAGATCATTGATATCTTCGTGCCAACTCAGTGTTTGCCAGATTGTCTCGGTGACAAACGGCGCGAACGGATGCGTCAGCTTCAGACAGGTATCGAGTACGTAGACCAACATGTCGTTGCTCGGGTCGGCTTTGTTGGCCTCGAGGTACCAATCGGCCACGTCATCCCAGACGGCATGATACATAGCTTCGGCGGCTTCGGCATAACGATAGCCTTCGAGATGATCGTCGATGGTGGTTCGCGCTCTATTGAGCTGACGGATAATCCAATGGTCAGCCAGGGTGCGTGGCTCTGGTTTTGGCGTGTGCTGGTAGGTGCCGACCGTGCCCTCGATGAACCGCGCCATATTCCATAATTTGTTGCAGAAATTCCGCCCCGCCACCACCGCACCGGTGTTAAATGCCTGACTCTGCGCCGGAGAACGTCCCGCGATAATGCCCATGCGTAGTGCATCTGAACCGTACTCGGTCACGACGTCCATCGGGTTGATGACGTTTCCTTTAGATTTCGACATCTTTTGGTTGTGCTCATCGTTGACCATACCGTGCATATACACGGTTCGAAATGGCACCTGACCGGTGCGATACACGCTGAGCATGATCATGCGACTAACCCACTGCCGCAGTAGGTCGCTACCAGTTTCCATAAAATCACTTGGGAAAAATCGACTCAGCTTTCCCTGGTCGAGCGCATCAGTGACGATGTACGGCCATTGACCACTACTAAACCAGGTGTCAAAGGTGTCTTCTTCGCGCTTATACGTTGTGCCATCGACAACGATTGTTGCTTCATCGACGCGAGTATCGTAGATCCAATCGGTTGGATCGTTGACATTGACAAAAGCCGGAATCGGGATGCCCCATGGGATTTGACGTGAAATATTCCAATCTTTTAGCTGACCGAGGTAGTTGATAACTTCTTTGGCTTTGCTGGCCGGCTGAAACTCAATCTCGCCTGCCTCGAGTCGAGCGATAGCCGCTTCGGCCAGCGGCTGCACCTTGATAAACCACTGCTGCATCATCAGGGGCTCGATGACCGAGCCACACTTGTAGCAGTGGCCGACGGCATGTTCGATATCGGCTTCGCCGCGCAGCGCTTCTTCGGCTTTGAGCGCCGCCAAGACTTTTTTGCGCGCAGCTTTGATGTCCAGACCTTCATAGTGTGTCGGGACGTTGACCAGCTTGCCCTCGTGGTCGATGATGTTGCGAATTTCTAGGTCGTGACGCTCAGCCATGGCGTAGTCGTTCGGGTCGTGCGCCGGGGTGATCTTGACCGCACCGGTGCCAAATTCGCGGTCAACATACTCGTCGGCAATGATCGGCACTTCCCTGCCGGTCAGGGGTAGCTGCACGCGGGTGCCAATCAGTTTTTTGTAGCGCTCGTCATCAGGATGGACGGCCACAGCTGTGTCGCCGAGCATGGTTTCAGGCCGAGTCGTCGCCACGACAATCTCACCGATGCTATCGAGCGTCGGATAGGCGATCTGCCAGATTTTGCTTTTTTCGGTCTGGTGTTCGACCTCGATGTCTGCAAAGCTGGTTTGATGCACAGTGCAGTAGTTGACGATGCGCTCACCACGGTAAATTAGGCCGTCGTCCCACAGTTGTTTGAATGTGCCATAGACGGTGTCGATGACTTTTTTATCCAGGGTAAATACCAGATCGTCCCAGCTGGCACTGGTGCCGAGTGCACGCAGTTGTAACTCCATATCACCGCGGCGATCTTCGACAAACTTCCACACTTGTGAATACAGTTGTTCGCGCGTGAAATCAAACCGACTTTTGCCTTCTTTTTGCAAGTGTTTTTCGTAGACAACCCAGGTCTCGAATCCAGCATGATCAGCACCCGGAATCAGTGCTACATCCCTGCCCCGCATCCGGTAATACCGTGCCAAGATGTCTTTGAGATTCATATCAAGCGCATGACCGATATGCAGGTTGGCATTGGCGTTCGGCGGCGGCATCACCATACTAAACGGCTCGCCCTGTCCGCTCGGTGCAAACGCCCCCGACTGCTCCCACAGAGCGTAAATCGATGGCTCGTAGTCGTTCGGTGTGTAGGTCTTGGCTAATTTCATATCATCAACAGCAATTAAATCGTTACGTTTTCACGTGAATATAGAGCGCACAAGGTAAACAGCAATCATTTCATACGAAAATGAGCGAGTCCTTGTACCCCAGGGTTCCACGTGTTTGTTTCACGGTCTAGTATAGCACGGTTTCACGCCACACAAGGACAGGGGAGTGAATCCTACACAAATTGTGATGATTACAACATCAAGCCCAGGTCATAGCTGTCATGCTGACACTCGGTTCGACCTCGAGCGCATAGGGGTCGGTCGGCTGAATCTGCTGCGCCTGGTAGTACCCAAGCGTCGCTACCATGGCGCCGTTGTCCGTACAGAGTGACATCGGTGCGTACTCGATATCTATCGGTAAGCGCTTGCGCAGCTGACGGCGCAATTCGCGACTGGCGGCCACGCCACCAGCGATGACCACAGAGGCAGGGGAGTAGGCGTCGTAAGCTGCCAATGTCTTGTCGACCAACGTCTTGATTGCCGTGTGTTGAAAGCTCGCGGCAAAATCATGCCGCTGTGCGTCCGTCAGAAGCTCTGCAAGCTCGTGTGAGGGAAATCTGAAGTCATTGCCCGTCTCAGCCTGTACAGCGCGTAGAACGGCTGTCTTGAGCCCTGAGAAGCTAAAGTCGTACGGATTAGCTAGCCGCGCGCTCGGCAGACGATAGCGCCGGGGGTCGCCCTGTTCGGCGGCGGCATCGACTGATGGGCCACCAGGGTAGGGGAGGCCGAGGATTTTGGCGACTTTGTCAAAGGCTTCACCGACGGCGTCGTCTTGGGTTTGACCAAGCAATTCGTAATCGCCGTGCCCATGAAAGAGCACCAGCTGCGTGTGAAGACCGCTAACACAGAGAGCGAGCGAAGGAAACTTTGGTACAGATTGTGGCAACTTTAGATCGGCGAACTGTTCACTGTCCGATGCCTCAGTTATAAAATTGGCGTACACATGCCCTTCGACATGATGCACGGGGTAGAGAGGTTTGTCATGAAGGATTGCCAATGTTCGTGCCGCCAGAGTGCCCACCATCAACGAGCCGATAAGTCCGGGTGCGTAACTCACAGCGATAGCATCGATATCGTCCCAGTCACACTTTGCATCTAAAAGCGCTTTATTGACTACAGGATTGATCACCTCTATATGACTTCGTGCCGCGACTTCTGGCACAACACCGCCGTACTCGCTATGGATATCGATCTGGCTGACCACAACATTGGACAACAGGCGTCGTCCATCTTCGACGACAGATGCCGCCGTCTCATCACAGGTACTTTCAATTCCCAAAATTTTCACTATCCGTAGTATATCACCTCCAAACGGTGGTAAAATGGCGAGGTATGAAACGAGATTTTGTGAGCAATCTACGCGCCCGCAAGGCCGCCGTCCGTCACGCGCACCCGTCGCGCAGTCTGCAACTGGTGCTGGTCAGTGGTCAGGGCAGTGCTACGACAGCTCGCGTATTAGCCGAGATTTTTCGCGAATGTGGCAAAAAAACCGCCGTGTTCACCCCGCGCGGTAGCCAAATCGAAGACGTACCGTACACGCCAGCCTACCGCAGTAGCGCCGACGCGTTGCAACGCGCCCTGGCCGCTTGCAAAAAACAACGCTGCGATACCGTTATCATCGCCGTTGACGCCGAACTGGAACAAACCGGCGTCATCGAAACCCTCAACATCGACCTCGGCCTGATCACCGAAGTATCGTCAGCCAGCGAGGTCGTCCTAGCACAGCCACTACGCTACATGGTGCTACCAGCCGGTAGCGATACCGACTCAGCCTCGGTCGCGCCGCATCATGCTATCACCTACGGCCACGACGTCACGGCGGACGCACACATCAAAGCCGTCAAACTTTACCGCAAAGGCACCGAAATCACCGTCGTCATCGACCACCAAACCACCGTTGAACTCGCCACACACCTGATCGGTCACGCCAACGCCTCGCGCGTCACCGCCGCCGTCGCCGCCGCATACGTGATGGGCGCACCGGTCGAAGATCTGCCCGAAGGCGTGGCTAGGCTAGAATCAATGCTCGGTAACTTCCAATACCTGAGCCACGACGCACCGTACCGCGTGGCTGTCGATGACGCCACCACGCCAGAGGCCGTCGAGCAAGTGGTCAAAAGTGCGCGCGAGTTAACATCCAGGCGCGTCCTAGTCGTCTGCGACCAATCAGTCGACCCTGATGCTCTCGCCGCTATCAAATCTTCGGTCGACCGACTGACTATCATAAAAGGCTACTCCGACAACGGCGACGCCACCGACCAAGCCGACTCACTGACCGATGCCGTCTCTCGCACGGTGCGCGGCGCCAAACTGGACGATTTCGTGCTATTGCTCGGCGAAGAATTGGCCGAGCAAGTCGACGAAGAGCAAACCCGCGGCGCACGCCTGGTACGCGGAGGCAGCGAGTGAATCGCCTCAAGCAGGTGGTCAAGCGGATTATCCCGACGCCACTGGTCGACGCACTGTTGCCACAGTATCACCGCCTGATCGCCATCGTAGCTAGCCTGCGGTATGGCCGACCGGCCCGCGACATGCGCGTCATCGGGATCACTGGCACCAACGGCAAGACGACGACGAGCTTTATGGTGCACAAGATGCTGGTCGAAGCTGGCCTCGACACCGGCCTAATGAGCACGGTTGCCTATGGCGTCAACGACGATATCAATCCTCAAAACCAACACATGACGACCATGCCAGCGCCACTCCTCAATCAGCAGCTGGACATCATGCGTCAGCAGGGCGCCCGCTGGCTGGTACTCGAGACGACCAGTCACGCGCTAGCGCAGCACCGGGTCTGGGGCATCCCGTACGAGATCGCTGTCTTGACCAATATCACCCATGAACATCTGGACTATCACGGTACATTTGGTAAATACCTGCGCGCCAAACGTCGGTTGTTTGAGCTAGCCAATCGCCACGGTGTCCGTTACGGCGTCGTCAACGCCGAAGACGAGCACGCCGAGCAATTTAGCTCACATATCAAACACTCGATCAGCTACGGCATAGAGGCAGGCGATCTGCGTGCGACCGATGTCAAATTGTCCGGCGAGGGCAGTCGCTACACCGCCGTCATCGGTGACGACCGCTATGACATCCGCTGCAATATCCCGGGCGAGTTCAATGTCAGTAACAGCCTGGCCGCCGTGGCAGTTGGTCGAAAACTCGGCCTGACCCGCCAGCAAATCGAAGACGGCATCGCCGCTCTGACTGATGTCGAAGGCCGTATGACCACCGTCGATGCTGGACAAGATTACTCTGTCATCGTTGATTTCGCGCACACACCAGATAGTTTCGAGCGTTTGTTGTCTGATTTACATCGCAGTACGACTGGCAAACTGATCGTGCTATTTGGCTCGGCAGGCCGACGCGACGAGTCCAAACGCTGGACCCAAGGAGAAATCGCCGGCAAATACGCCGACGAGCTGATCCTGACCGAAGAAGACGACCGCGATATCGACGGCCAGCTCATTCTCAGCCAGATCGCCGAGGGTGCCGAACGCAGCGGTAAAACGAAAGACACCGATATGTTCTTGATCCTCGACAGGGTTGAGGCGATTCGCTTTGCCATGACCCGCGCTACGTCAGCAGACGACACGGTGGTGCTCCTTGGCAAAGGCCACGAAAAAACCATCGAACGCGCCGATGGTGAACACCCGTGGGACGAAGTGCACGAGGCGCGCGAAGCAATCCGCTTAGCGCTTGATTAGTACCACGACTGTTTGTGCCGCATAAAGTACAGTTTGCGGACGACTTTCTCGAGATAGGCATGCCAGAGTTTGCCCCGAATCGGAGCTACTGGGACGTTGTAGGCGCCGATATATTCGGTGATCTCACTGTTGAACTGACGTTTGAATTTACCGATCGCATACAGCGGGTGCGTGTGGTCGTGCGCCCGGGCGATCGGCGGTGCGCCGGCCAGGTCGTGCTTCAGTGAGCCCTTGGCCTTGGCCCATTGGATCATGTGCCACTGCAAGAGGTGGCTGGCACCATAGGCAGGGCGGTCGCGCACACTGGCGCCGTCTTTGTACATACTTTTGGTACCACTGACCATCCCGAAACCACCCGCGACTGGCTGGCCGTCAAAGTACGCCAGAAACAGTCCGCCGTCCTCGCCGTACGCCCGGTAAAAATCGCAGTAGTATTCGTAGGGACGGATCGGGAAGCCGGCTCCGTCGGCCGTAGCGCGCAGCAGATCGTACATGGCTTGGCAGTTTTCGTCGGTCGTTTCGACTTTTTTGACGACGACACCATCACGCTCAGCACGCCGAATCGCGTGACGGCCTTTTTGATTAAATGATCTCATCAAGTCATCGAGGCTCTGGGACAGATCGACGATCACGGTGGCAGCATTGTATTGCACTGGCCGAGTCTTTAGTAAGCCATACCGCTCGATAAGAGGGGACATGTCGGTGTCGTGCGGCAGTTCAGGCTCGATTTTCAGACTGACGACGTGATGCTTGCGAGCGAGTGCTATCAGCTCGTCGAGCACCTGACTGAGGTCCTCGACCGAATCCGTCGCCGGACCCTTCGGTAGATACCAAATCGCGCCGAACAGGGGGATCGTCTTTTCCATAACCCCAACAGTTCGTCCGGCTACTTCAAATTCGTGAATCCGCCAGCCAGCACGAGCTTTTTGATCGAGAAAGGTGCGTTGTTGGAGGATGCTCGGTGTTAGTGTGTTATTCAACATGTAAAACTATTGTATCGTATCGGCAAGTGTTTCATGAATTATGTAGAATGTTCATAATAGCTTTTTGAGCGATTTCAGGACTCACGCCATTTAAACGCGCGAGCCGCTCTTCGTAGTCTTCTAATTCGCGATTAACTGAAGGACGGAATGGTACATCTGGACTATGTGCTAACTGCGCCATCTCTTTCCTGAGTTTGAGAGATGATTGATCAACTTCCGGGAATCTAGTGCTCAAAAACCACCTTCCAAGTTTTTGTGTCAGGTTTTTAGACTGAGAATCTGATGGATCTCTAAGACGATTTGCTACACCGCGTCCATACTCTGAGTCATCACGATACCAAACGGGTAAGTCAGCATTTCCAATTGAAACCCCTCCTGTTTTTGGCGACACCTTTGCTGCTAGTCCACCCATCCAGTATTCACCAGCTACTCCCGTAGACGGAAATGCACGTTTCAGTATTTTAGTAGCAATATCGAGAGTTCTTCCAGACGATTGCACTTCATCGATCACTAAAACTGTTTTACCATCGAGAGAAGTGGGCTCAGTATCTAATTCTTCGGTTAAACCGCGCTCTTTTTGTACTTGTGACATGAAAATTGAACGTAAGCTGCGAATGACGCTATCGTCTACCTTTTCTATGTCCATCATTCCGTTCCCGTTAGGATCAACTGAGTTAACCCACTGCTCACGATCGATATTTAAATATCGTATCTTTGGCATCTCGGGAATACTACCTGTGGCATCCGCGGCGTACGTATCCCACATTTCCCGCATAAGCCAAGACACTGGCCGTGCCGACTTATCTAGAAAAATAACCGTGTCCGGTTTACGAATTTCACGCTCTGTGGTGTCGGGGTTTATCACCTCAACACCCTCTGTGATTTTACGAATGAGCTCATCGGTCAAATGGAGATATTCCATCTGGAGCTGGTCAGTAGTCTTAAAACTTCCGTCTGTTCGATTATGCCCAGTCAAAAGTGTGTACTTAAAACCATCTTCCTGCATAGTGCCAGGGCGAGAAAGATCAGTTTCACTCAAGAGTGTTTCAGACATACTATAAACGATAGCATAAACACAATTATAAGTCAATGACAAACGCCGTGTTGGCACTCCGCCTTGACGAGTGCTAGTTTGCTTTGGTAATCTAAATGCACATAACGTGAATTATGGAGGAAAACGACCGTGAGTTCTCAGAACGCACCAATCAAACCGCTGGGTGACCGCGTCGTCGCGACGCGCGACAAGGCCGCCGATAAAACCGCTGGAGGATTGTACCTGCCAGATAGCGCTAAAGAAAAACCAGTTGCTGCTACTGTCGCCGCTGTTGGCCCGGACGCAACTGACATCACCGTAGGGGATAAAATCCTCTACAAAGAGTACTCGACGACCGAGCTAACTATCGACGGCACTGACTACTTGATCGTCAAACAAGAAGACATCCTAGGAACACTCGCCGCATGATCACCGTCGAGTCCGCTGGCATCGTCGCACTACTCATTCTGTGCTTTATCATGACGCTGATCCTGATCTGGGTGCTCGTCTACGTGCATCGCCAGGCCGGCAAAGTCAGCGAAATCCAGAAACGACTCGACTTACTCGATCACCCCGCTGAACCAACTGAACTAGACAAGGAGACTACTGACAATGGCTAAAAAAGTATTTTACGACGAAGACGCACGCACCCGAGTACTGGGTGGCGCCAAAGCACTGTACGATGCGGTCAAAGTAACCTACGGACCACGCGGTAACAACGTGGTGATCGCCAAAGGCTACGGCGGCCCGACCGTCACGCACGACGGTGTGACTGTGGCTGAGGGCGTCGATTTACCCGAAAACGACGATGAAACGCTAGGGTACAAAGTTGGCGCCGAACTGATCAAACAAGCCGCCACCAAACTCAATAAAGTCGCCGGTGACGGCACGACCACCGTCACGGTGTTGACCTACCACATTTTGCGCGAAGCCAACCGCCTAATCGCCGCTGGTCACAACCCGCACGAGCTGCGCCGCGGTATCGAAGAAGCCGGCGCCGAGATCGTCACAGCCCTGGCCAAACAAAGCGAATCGATCGAAGGCAAACCCGACCGTGTCGCCGAAGTCGCCACTATCTCAGCCGGTGACGCCGCGATCGGTAGCCTAATCGCCGATGTTATGGAAAAGGTCGGCAAAGATGGCGTCATCACTGTCGAAGCCGGCCAGAGCCTGGAGATGGAATCAGAGGTCGTCGAAGGGTTTTCACTCGACAAAGGCTGGGCGTCGCCGTTCTTTGTCACCGATGTTGAACGCCAAGAAGCCGTCTACGACAAACCAGCCATCATCATCACTGACCGCAAAATTTCAACTGGCCAAGACTTCGTCCCACTGATCGAGAAATTAGCTGCAACCGGTAAAAAAGACATCGTGCTAGTCGCCGATGAGGTCGAGGGCGAAGCCTTGCAAATCCTGGCACTCAACAAACTCAAAGGCGTACTCAACACCGTCGTTGTAAAAGCGCCGAGCTACGGCGACCGCAGAAAAGACATCATGGCAGACATGGCCGTACTGACCGGCGCGACTGTCATCTCTGATGATCAAGGTATGACATTTGAGAACGTTGGGCTCGAAGTCGTCGGCTCAGCCCGCAAAGTCATCGTCGGCAAAGACGAATCGACCATCATCGAAGGCGCCGGCAGCGCCAGCGACGTCAACGCCCGCATCACCCAGATCGTCGCCCAAGCCGACAACGCAACTAGCGAATACGACCGCGAACAGTACGAGAAACGCGCCGCAGCCCTACGCGGCAAAGTCGCCGTCATCAAGGTCGGCGGCGCCACCGAGACCGAGATCGACGAAAAGAAATTTCGCGTCGACGATGCTGTGGCTGCTACCAAAGCCGCTCTAGCAGAAGGCGTGGTCGCCGGTGGTGGTGTGACGCTAGTCAACCTGGCAGCCAGCCTGAAAGTCACCGGCACCGACAGCGTCGCCGCCGGTCGCCAAATATTGAAAGACGCGCTGGTCCAGCCGTTCATCCAGATCATGGAAAACGCTGGTCTGAACGCCCAGGCGCTACTGGCCCAAGTCCAGGCCGCCAAACCGGGGCAGGGCGTCAATGTCATGGACCCGGCTGCTGGTGTCATCGATCTCAAAAAAGCCGGTGTCATCGACCCAGCCCGCGTCACCCGCGAAGCCCTGCTCAACTCGGTCAGCATCGCCAGCACCGCGGCCACCATGGGTGCTCTCGTCGTCGACATCCCCGAAAAAGAAGAGCCGCAAATGCCAATGGGCGGCGGCATGCCAGGGATGATGTAGTATTACACTTCATTGACTTTGTGGCAATGAAGAAGTACAGTATTCTTACATCACAGCGTCCGCTGTGATGACGTACCTTCCATCCCGTCTCACAGAAACGCGAGAAGATGACCAAACTTAGCAAATCAGGCAGAGCGATTAGATCGGCCGTGGAAAGCTCGAATGGTCGCATCGGTGGACCAGACACGGTCAGCATCATCGCATCCAAGACGAGTCTACCTCCAAGAACCGTTGCAGAAGAGCTCGACAGAATAAAATCTCATCAAGATTTCGATGTTGAATTCAGCGACGGGCGAGTACAAGGAGTCAGCTACAAGGGTAGAACGCCTCGTCGGCGCCATCACTACGACCGAACCGAGCGTTCAGCGCAGGCGAAACGTGAAGACTCCTTCGCAAAAGGTCAATCTGCGTACTTGCGAGACGACCAATGTGGACCCGTGACTGTCACCCGCATGACTCGACCGGACTCTATAGAAAAGTTCACCTACGTAAAGGGTGAGCCCTACCACGAGACACTCAATACCTGTCTCCAGGTACTGCGAGCGATGGCCGACGAAGACGGCGTTGGTGCGGATCTGAGTGTCCGCGCTGTCCTCCTCGAGATGATCGAGGGGATGACGGAGTCGGCGGTCAAGAGAGCCATGAAGCATCTCAGTGGTATGGACCTCTACACCACCAGGATGACTGCTCTACGCAAGTCGACCTACGAAGTCAACTTGACACGAGTGGTCACGGCCGAAATGGTCACGGAGTTTCGTCAAGCCGCTGCGAACACAACACGAGAGGTTTCGAGACAAGCAAGTGGCAGCCCTGCCGTCACCAACCCCGGCACGAACGAAGTGGGTCAGCTACTGGTCTTGGTCGAGCACCTCGAGAGCGTTATCGCTGAACAGAAACGTTCGATCGAGACACGTGATGACGCGCTGGTCAAGATCGACAAGTGTCTTTCCGAGACCACAGTTGCGCTCGAGGCAGGCCAGCGAGAAATCACCTCGCTCCAAGAGCAGGTCACAGATCTCGAACGTGAGCTAGAGGAGTCACGGCACCATAAGCCAGATCCCAGAGTCGCAGAGATTTTGCAGCGACACGGCATCACCTGAACTCAGGGAGTTCGAGAGACAGACTAGCCGATGCTAGCAAGCGTTATCGGTCCGCATGACCGAGAGTCGCCTACGTGGCGCCCCCGTACAGCAATGTACGGGGCTTTTTCATTTCCAAAATTAGGTAGTTTGCGGTTTCGACAAGAAATCAATCTCTTTGATGATGTCCAGCAACGCTTGGGCGCGGCGAGCTTCGTCTTCGATGCTTTTGGCGGCTTCGTGGGCTGGGGCGATTAGTTCTTTGTCGTCAGTCGAGCGGAGGAGGAGCAGGTAAGTGTCGAATTTTTCCTCTGGTGATACGTCGAGTTTGTCGACCAATGGACGCAGTTCGCCGAGTGCTTGCTGTTTGATGGCGTCGAGCTCTGGTGATGCGCTGGTGCTAGCTGGTGCGGCCGGCTGCGCTGGAGCATCTGGCATCGGTGTTGGTGGCGTCGGCATCGTAGCATCATCGCCGGCAGCTTGTGGCGCTGGCAGCGTCGAATCGGCTTCACCGTCAGCGGCTGGAGCGGCGGGCGCCTCTGGCATCGGTGGCATAGGCGGTGTCGGTACGGCAGCATCACCACCAGCAGTGTCGGTACTGGTGCTGTCGTCGGCAGCTTGGTTGACACCAGCTAATACTTTGGCCAGTTCTTGATCGTCGCTAATTGACTGATTACTCTTGTCGCTCGGTTTGATGTTCATTCCCACCTCGTTTTTCGTATACTACTTACGCTTACTTATTGTATACTGTAGCATAGACAATCACTGTGAGACAAGCGAATCTGAAAGGTGGGGAATATGCTCGATGACACCAACGTACTACGCCAACGCGACCCTGGTCACGTACTCGAACACGTCAGTAAATTATACGCCGACACACGCTGGCAACCCGCTCTGGAGCAGACCGATCACGATGATCGCGAGCTGAAAAACATCGTCATCGCTGGTATGGGCGGCTCGGCGCTGGCGGCAAATATATTGATTACTTTGCTCAAATCATGGTTCGGCATCCCGATCGAGATTCGACGTGACTACGAGCTGCCAGGATATGCTTGGCAAAATACACTCGTCATCGCTACCAGCCACTCAGGTAACACCGAAGAAACCTTGGCCTGCTACGCCCAGGCACGTGAACGCGGCTGCGAAGTCGCCGTGCTCGGTGTCGGCGGCAGCTTACTCGAGCAGGCAGCTGATCACGGCACTATGATCGCGCGCATCCCAGACGGCGGCCAGCCACGCATGGCTACCATCAAACACCTGAAGGCACTGCTGGCGATATTTCAGACCTACGGCCTGATCGACAGCACGCTGACTGACGAGATCGAAGCCGTCCACGACTGGCTACTGGACGAGACCGCCCAGTGGCACCCCGATGTGCCGGTCCACGAAAACTACGCCAAGCAACTAGCGCTGTTAGCTGTCGGCAAAACCCCGGTCATCTACGGCGGGTCACTGACCGCGCCGCTGGCCTACAAATGGAAGATCAGCTTTAACGAAAACGCTAAAAACACGGCCTTTTGTAACCAGTACCCAGAGTTCAATCACAACGAATTTATCGGCTGGTCATCACATCCGGTCGAAAAACCCTTCGCGGTGTTCGATATCCGCTCCGACCACGACCGTGAACGCATCCACGAGCGCATGGAATTATCCGACCGATTACTGAGCGGGCTACGGCCAAAAGCCACTGTCGTCCACCTGGCAGGCGACACGCTGATGGCACAAACCCTGTGGGGCTGCATCCTAGCCGACGCCGTGTCGTGCTACACCGCCGTGCTCAACAACGTCAATCCCGAGCCGGTCGAACTGGTCGAGCGATTGAAAAAAGAATTATCTTAAAAGAGACAAAACCAAGGTTCTTTCTCGATCAGAGCGGTGCTGACGAGTAAATCGTCAGGGACCGGTTGCTCTTTTTCCTAATTACTGTTTTATCGATACTGTCGCAAGCTCTCGATCGGATCCTTGCGCGCCGCTCGAGCCGCCGGATACATACCAAATCCGGCACCGACCAGTACTGCCAAGCCCAGCCCAGCGACCACGATCAAGCCAGTAAATACCGGAGTAAAGTACAGCACGCTGCCCAGGCCATAGGCCAAGGCCACACCGAGCAACAGGCCGAGTACGCCACCGATCAAACTCAGCATCAGCGACTCGATCAAAAACTGCGTCAATATCGTCTGGCTGCTGGCGCCGACACTTTTGCGGATGCCGATTTCGCGGGTACGCTCGGCTACACTGACCAGCATGATGTTCATGATACCGATGCCGCCGACGACCAGTGATATCGCCGCGATAGCGATCATGACTCGTGTCAGTAACGTAAATAATTGACTAGTCGGTGCCGCTACATCTTCACCAGAGACGATGCGAAAATCCGTACCACCGTGCGCCTCGACCAGCTCAGTTTCGATCGTACCCAGCGCCGCCTGCAAATCCTGCGAGCTCTCGGCGACGATGTTGATTTGCTGCAGTTGCACCTGGCCGCCATTGAGCTTTTTGGCATCAGATAAGCGCACTATGACGGTCTGATCAAAGTCAATACCGTTGTAGTTCACGGGACTGTCCAGCCGCTCAAACGTACCAACCACGACGAAACTGGTATCGCGGACCGAAAATGTCTTGCCGATTGGGTTTTCTTCACCATATAGATCGAGCGCTAACTCTTGACCGATTGTCGCCGGTGTAATCGGCGCTGCATCGCGGATGAATTCGCCTTCGAGCAGGGGAATATCGGCTGTTTCGGCGAGGTCTGTCGAGGTGCCGACGATTGTGCCGACGGTGCTATCGTCGTCGCGAGTACTGAGCGTGGTTTCCAGTGTCATGATGGGCGCGACGCGCAGGCCGTCGGCGGCATCACGGATCAATTTCAGGTCGCTTTCACGCAAACTGCTGGTGGCGTACTGTTGCAGTGATAGCGGATTTGCGTTGCGGGCGGCGCTGGTCTCGGCATCAGGGCGGATGACGGCGACATTGCCGCCGACGGCGTCAACCTGACGCGATACCGACTGAGTGACGCCCTGAGCTAGTGCCAAAATCGTTGTCACACTAGCGATACCGATGGCGATGCCGAGCGTGGTTAGTGCAGTGCGTAGACGGTTGCGTTTCAGCGACTGCTGCGCGGTCTGGATGTGATCAAACAGCAGCAGGCTCATGCGTCGGCCTCCGCTCTAGCTGGTGCGGCTTTTTTACGGGTCGGTTTTTTGCGGGCTTTCTTGGTGGTAGATTTCTTGGCGCTAGACTTTTTGGCGGGCGCCTTTTTGTTAGCTTTGTCGCTGGTAGTCGGCTTGACGGTGCGTAGCTGGATGGTTTCGGTACGCGATTTGGCGGTGACACGGATTTTCTTGTCGCTGGCGATCTGGCCGTCGAGCATGTTGATCACGCGGCTGGCATAACTGGTCAGATTTGGATTGTGTGTCACCATGATGATCGTGTTACCGCGGCGGTGGAGCTCAGCCAGCTCTTCCATGATGATGTGACTAGAGCGACTATCCAGGTTACCGGTCGGCTCGTCGGCCAAGATCAGCGACGGTTGATTGACCAGCGCTCGAGCGATCGCTACACGCTGGATTTGGCCACCCGATAGCTGGTGCGGCAGGTAATACTCGCGCTCGTTCAGGTGAAACGAGCCCAGCACACGGCTAGCGGCCTCCAGGCGTTTGACTCGGTTCATACCGTGGTAGGTTAGGGGCAGAGCGACGTTTTCAATGACGGTCATTTTTTCGATCAGGTTGAAGTTCTGAAAGACGATGCCGATTTGCCGTGAGCGGATATGAGCGCGGCGAGCGTCAGACAGATCCTCGACTTCTTTGCCATCTAGAAAATACTCGCCGTCGTCAGCCCGATCGAGCAGGCCCAGCATGTTGAGAAGCGTCGTCTTGCCGCAGCCACTCGGGCCCATCACCGCGATGAATTCGCCGGCATCGACGCGCAAATTGACCTTATTCAGCGCATTGTGCTCAGCGTCACCGAGGCCGTACTTTTTGACGACGTCTTTAAGCCTGATAACTGGTTGTTTAGCGCCCGGCATGATGCACCTAGTATAGCCGCGAATAGAGAGGTCAGGCAACCATGAGCGCCACGTTTTTTTGACAACTTGTCTATCTAACTTGTACGGATATTGCGTCGTAACATAGTATATGTTATAGTATAACTATAACACAAGGAGACCTACCCACGTGCGCTACAACAACGAGATATCACCTTCTTCTGGCTCTGACGACAGAGACGCAGCCATAGCAAGCTTTATTCAACGACGAAATGCCCAAGCGCCAGAGAGACCTGCACCCCTAGACGAGACGCCGCTACAGAAAAATCTACGAGAGTTAGCCGCAGAGTCAGATCGAGCAAAAAAGGTTCGCCCTACACACACATCGCGGCTTTATCCACGAAGTCGAATTGAATCATCCACCGGCTGCGCGCCCTACGTTGTAGGAGGGCTTGCCGCGGCTGCAATAGCATTTGGCTCGTATCAGATTACCGATGCTGGGTATGGAGAAGAAGGAGCAACCCAAACGCTCGAAGAGGCAGGGTACACCGGCATCGACTATGAAGGAAAGTCGTCAACTTTGTTTGACTGGAGGTGTGGTAACGGCGATACTGTTGCCTATCGATTTACGGCCGATTCACTGAACGCCGAAACACCTACCCCTGATGAAGATACTCAAGAAACCTCTGCCAACAGTAGTCGCGGAGTAGTACAAACTGAACAAGTAGATCTATTGGTGTGTAAAGGTGTATTAAAGGGTGCAACGATTCGACACCTGTAGCTACAAAATTCAACAAATCCGTCACATGTTGGAATGTTCGGAACATTTGGTAGGATTATAAGGACGGAGAGGTGGCCGAGTGGTTGAAGGCGCACGCTTGGAAAGCGTGTGTGCGGGGTCAACTCGTACCGTGGGTTCGAATCCCATCCTCTCCGCCATGACGTTATGAGCCACCACGAATCAGAATCGCCTCGGCAAGAAAATGACGTCGAGAGAAAGACCATATCACGACGAGCATTCCTGATCGGCGCCGCTACTACTGCCATTACTGCGAAGACCGCAGTGGATTTTGATTCTCGACAGGGGAAACTACTCGAAGCCCTAACTCCCGACACGCAGTTCGTCACCCACGAACATCCAGCCCAGCAGTCATATAACATGCTGGCACTACCTGGCTACAACACCGCTTCATACGGATTAGGTAGCAATCTCGATCACGTCCTCGGGCCTCATGGTCCATTTGCCGTCGCCGAATATGGTGCAGACTACTCGGAGCAAGATATCGCACTGAGCTACTCACAGTATCTCGAGCGCACCGACCCCGACCGCCAATTCCCGATACTGCTGTACGGCCACAGCATGGGCGGCATTCTGGCGACATTGGTAGCTGCACGACTGGTGCGCGATGGCTGGCGCATCGCGGGTATCGTGCTGGATTGTTCGCCGTCCAGTCGTGATGATGTGCGTCAGCGCGAACATCGCCAGCTGGATATCATGGATTGGTTAACCAAACTAGATACTCCTGTCGGGCCAATCGGACGCAGTCTACCGGAAGCTGCCAAAAAAGCAATCGACAGAGGCGACCCACGAGCCGGCTACGACACGGCTCAGTATTTACTAGCCAACCCACAGCCCAGCAAGCAACTAGAGGTATTGAAGCGGCAATCCGATCTACTCAGACGCGCCGAAGACGCCTTACCGGACGCCGTCCGCTTGCTCACGGATGTGCCCGTCCTGTATTGCCGACCATCCAATCCGTATAGCGACAAAACAGTCGATATCGACCAAGCGCTCGACGGCTGGAGGAAACTATTCGGATCTAGACTAACCGAGGCTATCATACACGACCGCGCCAAGCACACTATCGGTTATCACACCCGAGACGAGTACGCCCAAGTTTTCGCTGATTTTCTACGCCTACGAGCTCCAGCTCGCATTACGTCGCGTGATAAATATGCGAGCGACGGTCTACACTAAATTACCAAACAAAAAACAGCCACACGATGTGACTGCTGTATCGCGGTGCAGCACCATGAACCAAGTTTACAAAAAAAAGTAGACATATTGTTATTATTGTGTTACAATTATATTAAATCCTCATTTTGAGGTGGCTGCATTATTGCAGACTACGTCCACTTTCGCCAGGACTGATGGC
>JAUIGH010000013.1 GCA_030429935.1 bacterium
TCGAACCAAAACCACAGCCAAAGATGGTCGAAGTCTGTGACCTGGACGACATGACCGTCAAAGAGGTCACGGAAGACGAGTACAACGGCAACCGTGAACGGTACACGACTGATTTGAGTAAGTGTGAGAAACCAGCTCCAGTCGCTGAATGTGTCAGCCTGAGCGCTACCCGCATCGGCGAGATGCGCTTCCGATTTGACGCCCGCGCTAATGTTGAAAACGGCGCCACAATCTCTGGCTACACCTTTACTGTACGTAACACGCCTTCGAGCCTGCCTTCGACTGACCCGATCTACCTGAACCAAACTATTTCGACGACAACCGAATCAGCTAGCCTCGAACACACCTTTACTAACTTGCGTCATGACACGACTTACCGGGTCAGCGTCACGGTCAACACTTCAGAAGGCGCAAAGACTAGCGACGCCTGTAAAACGACCTTCAAGACCGAACCAGAAAAAACCATCGTTGTCTGCCGCCTGGAAGACAAAGTTTACCCAGTCACCATCAAAGAATCTGAGTTCGACAGCAGCAAATACTCGAAAAACCCAGACGACTGTAAAGAAGACGAGCCAGTCATGATCGACGTCTGTCGCTTGGCTGACATGACATACCCAGTCAGCATCCGCGAAGAAGATTTCGACCCTGAACTGCACTCAAAAGACCCTGCCGACTGTGTCGAGCCAGAGATGGTCGAAGTCTGTGACCTGACTGACGACACCGTCAAGCAAGTCACTCGCGATGAACTAAACGCCAACCCAGAGCGCTACACAGAAGATTTGACACAGTGTGACGACGTCCAGGTCTGTGATCCAGAAACTGGAGAGATCATCACCGTCAAGAAATCTGACGAAGACGACTACGCACCGGTTGAGTCTGATGAATGTAAAGTCAACGTCTGTGACCCAGACACCGGCGAGATCATCACCGTTGCCCGCGAAGACGAAGACAAGTACTTGCCAGTTGACGCCGCTGACTGCCAAGAACAGCCTGAAGAAACCAACGTCACAGTATGTGACCCTGAGACTGGTGACATCATCACCGTCAAAGAATCAGAAGCCAGCGAATACGCTGACAAAGATTCTGACGAATGCGCAGATGAGCCAGAAGTTAAAGGCGAAGTCACTGAACTGCCTCAGACTGGTATCGCTCAGACACTGTCAGGCCTGTTCGGACTTGGCGCCATGACGACCGCTTGGTACTACTACCGCGCTGGCCGCAACTAAGAGATTGACCGCTCTACACCTACACTGACCGAAGCTGATGCTCATCCCGAGCGTCACTGGTCAACCTCTAATCACCTCCTACACGATACGTAGGGGGTGATTTCGTGTGCTAAACCTGTTGTCAAAAAGCTCATGCTACCGCTATAATACGACTAGAATCAAACACTAAGGGGACAGACAGTTCGAGAGGGAGCGCGCCGACACACCGTCTATAGGCGAAAGCTAGTATGAAATTATTGATGCTCGGGTGGGAACTTCCGCCGCACAACAGTGGTGGCCTAGGGGTTGCATGTTATCACATGGCAAAAGCCTTGTCGGACAATGGGGTTGATATTGACTTCGTGCTGCCCTACTCGGCCGAACATCCTGCCAGCGAATGGATGCGTGTCCACGCTAGCACTGACGTACGCCCGCGTCAGCGTGCCGAATCGACCCTGGCGTACACGGCGAGCGTCGGCGAGCTACGCAAGATCCAGGCCCAGTACATCGACTACGTCGCACAGCTGGTCGAGGATTCGCCGCCCGATGTCATCCACGCACATGACTGGCTGACCATGGAAGCCGGCATGCGCGCCAAAGAAGTCAGCGACGCGCCACTGATTGTCCATGTCCACGCCACTGAATTCGACCGTTCAGCGTCTGATAACGGCAACCCACTGATTCACGACATCGAATACAACGGCCTAATGATGGCCGATCGGATATTTGCCGTATCTGGCATCACAAAAAGCATCATCGTCCAAAAATACGGTATCCCAGCCGACAAAATCGAGGTCGTCCACAATGCCGTCGATGTCAGTAGTTTCGTCGAACACGAATACGACCGCGCCACCTACCGCTACATCGAGCACCTGCGCGACGAGGGTCACCTGGTCGTCAGCGTTTTGACCCGACTAACCGTCCAAAAAGGCCTGACGCACTTTGTCCGCGCCGCCGCTCGAGCCTCGGAACGGTATGACCGCATGGTGTTTCTGATCGCTGGCGATGGCGAGCAACGCGATGAATTGATCGCCCTCAGTGCCGAGCTCGGTATCGCTGACAAAGTCTATTTCACCGGATTTATCCGTGGCAAACAATGGCGAGACGCCTACAGTCTGAGCGACGTATTTGTGATGAGTTCGGTCAGCGAACCGTTTGGCCTCACCGCGCTCGAAGCCGCTCACCACGACACCGCGCTAATCATCAGCAAACAATCTGGTGTCGGCGAAGTCTTGTCGCACATCTTGCGCTATGACTATTGGGATATTGACCGGTTGGCTGACCAATTGGTCGGCATTGCAACTTCGCCGGCGCTGCAGAGCAGCCTGCGTATCGGTGTGCACAACGAATATGCTCGTCTGTCTTGGCATGACGTCGCTCAGCGATGCTTGAGCCACTACGACAACCTGCGTCACGGAGTACCGGCATGACCCGCGGTATTACTCTGTATTTGCACATACACCAGCCGTGGCGCGTCCGGCAGTATTCGGTGTTTGACACGGCGCACCAGCATGATTACTTTGCGGCCAGCGACGGCACCAATCGCGATAACCGTGCTGTTTTCGAAAAAGTCGCCGACAAATCCTATCGACCAATGAATGATTTGCTCGAAACATTGCTTGAGCGTCATCCTGATTTCAAAGTCTCGCTCAGTATCACTGGCGTCTGGCTCGAGCAAGCCGAAGCCTGGGCGCCCGATATTATCGCGCAGTTGCAGCGCATGGTGGCGACTGGCCGAGTCGAAATCGTCGCCGAGACGTACTATCACAGCCTGGCGTTTTTCTACAGCCAAGACGAGTTCACTCGCCAAGTCCAGTTGCACCGCGACCGCATCCAGGAACTCTTTGGCTATCAACCGACGGCGTTTCGTAACACCGAGCTAGCTTACAATGACCAGCTCGCTCAGTGGGCCGATGCTGCTGGCTACCAAACCATCTTGGCCGAAGGCTGGGATCCGGTACTGGAATGGCGCAGCCCGAACTACGTCTACCAGCCAGCTGGCTGCGACACGACCCGGTTACTGCTGAAAAACTATCGCCTCAGCGACGACGTGGCCTTTCGATTCGGCAACAGAGCTTGGGCCGAATATCCGCTCGACGCCGACAAATACAACCAGTGGATGGAGGCAGCGTTCGCTGGAGATGCGCCCCTGGTCAATCTGTTCATGGATTACGAGACGTTCGGCGAACACCAGTGGGAAGACACCGGCATCTTTAGCTTCTTCGAGCATTTTGTGGCCCGTTGGCTAGCCAGTGAGGAAAATACGTTTTACACGGTGACGCAGGCTGCGCAGTCGTCTGAACCAGTCGGCGCCATCAGCATGCCACACACCGTCACCTGGGCCGACACTGAGCGCGATCTGACAGCCTGGCTGGGCAACAGTATGCAGCACGAAGCCATGCGCCATCTGTTCGCACTCGAAGACGACGTCATGCGCAGCGGCGATCTGCAACTGATCGGTGATTGGCGCCGACTGTCGACGTCGGATCATGTCTATTTTATGTGCACCAAATGGTCGAACGACGGCGATGTCCACGCCTACTTCAGCCCGTACGACTCACCGTATGACGGATTCCTGTATTTTATGAACGCGCTGCGCGACATTCGTTACCGACTGATGCAACATCGATCAGGAGGCTGGTAAATGGCGCGCCCGATCATCCTCAGCAACGGCGAACTCCATGTCGGCATCAATATGTATGGCCTGGTGCACGACCTGTACTATCCGTATGTCGGTCTAGAAAATCACACCATTGGTACCGGCACTCGACATCGTGTAGGCGTCTGGGTCGATGGCCAATTGTCGTGGCTCGACGACGGCTCGTGGCGTTTCCAGTTTCGCTACCATGACACGGCGCTGATCGGCACTACGACGGCCACGCACGACGGGTTGGGCGTCATCCTCGAGTTCGAAGACGCTGTCGATAGCGACAGTGCGGCATTTATGCGTAATATCCACGTCGTCAACCTGCGTGATAGCGCCAGAGAAATTCGATTATTTATGCACCAGGCCTTTGTGATCGGCGATTCGCGCAGCAATACCGATACGGTGCAGTATCTACCTGATAGCGATGCGATTTTGCACTATCGTGGCCGACGGGTGTTTGTCGTATCCGGCACCTGTGATGGCCAGCCGTTTGATCAATACAGTGTCGGTCTATTCGGCATCGAAGGACGCGAAGGCACGTGGCGCGACGCCGAAGATGGTGAACTCAGTATGAGTAATGTCGAGCATGGTCGGGTCGACTCGACACTGCGGTTCCAGATGCAAATTGGCGGCCTGAGTTCGACGCGCGTTCAGTATTGGATCGCGGCCGGCACGACACTGCGCGAAGCCTTGGCACACCACACCAGCCTACAAAAGCATGGCTTGATCGATCGTTTGCATGAAACCGCCGCATCGTGGCAGCGTTGGCTGGAACCTACCTTGCGTGTTGCGCCCAGAGTCGACGCCGCCAACCGTCAGTTATTTATCACCAGTGTGATGCTACTCAAAGCCCACATGGACAAGCGCGGCGCCATCATCGCCAGCACTGATTCTGGCATGCTCAATTACGGCCGCGACGCCTACGCCTACTGCTGGCCACGCGACGGCGCGCACATCCTGTGGCCGCTGGTTCGACTGGGGTATGAAAAAGAGCCGTTGGCGTTTTTCGACTTTTGTCGCCGTGGCTTACACCCGGGGGGATACTTTTCGCACAAATACCGCGCTGATGGAGCAATCGGCAGCAGCTGGCACACGTATTTGCATAATGATGGCACGGTCAGCCCGCCGATTCAGATCGACGAGACGGCCGGCGTGCTGTTTATGTTTGCCCAGTTTTACGACGCTCACCCAAACGAATCGCTTCTGCGCGAGTACTACGAGTCGTTTGTGGTGCCGATGGCCGAATTCTTGGTCAGCACGATTGATCCCCAGACGCACTTGCCCGAGCCCAGCTACGATCTATGGGAAGAAAACCACATGACGACCACCTACACCACCGCGATTAGCTACGCGGCGCTAGTGGCCAGTGCGCACCTGGCGGACGTCATGCACGATGAAGCCCGGGCGGTAGCTTGGCGCTCAGCTAGCGACGATATCAAGCAATACGCACCCGCTCAACTGTACGACGACAGCCGCCAATGCTTGATCAAAGGCTTGCGTCGATCTGGTGACGGCTACCAGCGCGACACGACGATTGACTCGTCGGCGATATTTGGGGCCTTTATCTACGGCCTAATCGACTATGACGACCCACTGATGACGACGTCGGTCGAGACATGGCTGCGCCGCTTCAACCAATCCGAACACACCGCCCTACCGCGCTACGAAAATGACGCCTACCGCCGCGAAGACGGCAACCGCGAAAACTACTGGCACATCACCACGCTGTGGTACGCCCAGTACTGCTTAGAACACGGCGAAACAGTGACGGCCGACGGACTAATCGAATGGGTTCGCAATCACAGCTATAGCTCGGGCGCTTTGGCCGAGCAAATCGTGCCCGGCAGCGAGCTGTCGACATCGGTTGCGCCACTGGCCTGGAGTCACGCCGAATTCGCTACCACGATCCTAGATACTATCAGCGATGAGGCGACGTCATGAGCAGGCAAGCTCACGCCATCAAAGGCAAGCTCCACGCCCTATCACCTGGCCACACCATCCGCAAATCCGCCACCCGCCGTATCATCCAACGACTAGCCGACGACCTCGGCATGGTGTATTTCGGCTACGTCGACCAACACGACGACGATTACCGCCTGGTACGCGGCTTTACCGCCACCACTAGCCATGGCGACCATCACTACACAGTCGGTAGCTACAAATCATACGATGTCTCGCTCGTCATCCGCCGCGACTCACTAGAATACCCCGATCGACGCATCAAAGATCATCACTGGACAATCATGACGTTTGATCTCAAGACAGGTTTTGAGCTGCCGGCGATTCATATCTTTGACCATAAACGCAAAGAACAATTCGTCGCCAAATATTCACAGCTGATTCCGATGCCACGTGAAGCCTTTCCAGGTCACGAGCCGCGGTTTTTTGATCTATATACTATCTATGGCCGCATCGACAAACTCCAAGAGCACTGCCGGCTGATCACGCCAGCTATGACACAGGGCATGCTCGAACAATTCAACGGACTGAGTGCCGAAGTCAGCGAAAATACGCTCTATTTGTACTTGACCAGCAAGCACCCGACGCGTCCAGAACTTGAACGGATGTTACGCTGTGGGGTCTGGCTGAGTCAGGCGTTGGATCATAGCGCCAGCCAGTGTTATGTACGATTGGACTAAAAAAAATCTCCGCAGCCAGTGTGCGGAGATTTTTATGTGCTAGCCCTTACGCTTTTTGACTTCGTTGCGGCCGAGAGATTTTTTGGTCTCTTCGTAGGTAGCGTGTTTGCGTGCGACTGGGTCGTATTTGCGCAGTTTTAGTTTGTCAGGCGTGTTCATGGTGTTTTTACGCGTCACGTAGGTGCGGTGACCGGTCAGGTTGCTGACAAGCGCAATAATCTTTCGTTTCGTGTTACTCTTTGCCATATTTCCTCATGCTTACTGTTAGTAGCTAATTCAGAGGTAGATTATAGCAAAAAATGACTCAGTCGTAAACACTTGCGATAATCTTTAGAATCGCTCATGGGTTAACACGATAACTTCGTCGATTTGTTGATAATTTATGTTCATGGAGCTAGATTAAAACTTCTAGTATCAGTGGATCGAGCGCAAGAATCTTTGCGTCTTTGTAGGAAACATACCGGAACTCGCTATGTTCATCGCTGAGCAGAACCGGCGTAATATTTTGCTTCAGGCGGTATGTCAATCTGACGACATGCACGCCGCTTTTGGCTGGGAAGATGTCTTGTGCGGCTATCAGTTCTGGAATTCCGTCAAAATCTACGCCGATTTCTTCATAGACTTCACGATGCAGCGCACTCATCATGTCTTCGTGGGGCTCGATACGGCCACCCGGCACATCCCACAGCCCATCCAGTTCCTCGTGCCCAGCACGTTTGAGTAGCAGTATTTCGCCTTTGCTTGACTCAATGATGAGCTTGACGCCAATCTGCAGCTTCATACTGACTCCTGACGGAGTTGCGCTGCAATCTCTGCTAGCTCGGACTCTGGCGTCATAGCTCGACTACCAGGCCGATATAGAAAGTTCCTGGGTTCGTACTCTACGATACCTGCGTCGTCTGGTGTACGCGGCACGATGTGCAAGTGAAAATGCGAAACAGATTGACCATAGCCCTCGCCCTGATTCCAGGCGCAGTTAAACCCTTCGGCACCGAGGTTTAAACGGAGAATATCCATGGCAGCCACCGCCAAACTTCTCATAGACAGCAATTCATCATCATATAGTTCCTCGAATGTAGCAACTTCGCGTTTAGGTATCACAAGCGTGTGACCGGGAGTAATTGGCATATGAGTGAGATACGCGAAGACCAAGTCGTTTTCGAGATACGTTCGGTTTTTGACCTCGGCCGATTCAGTGAATACAGACATCTTCGTCTCCTACCGATAGTTTCTGAATAATAGTGGAAAGCTGAAATCTGCAGCGCGGAGTGTTTGCATGACGGATTGTAGTTCATCCTTGCTGTTACTGGTAGCACGTACTTCGTCGCCTTGGATTTGAGTTTTGACTTTTGGGTGCTTGTCTTTGAGAAGCTTGGTGATCTTTTTGGCGTCGTCTTGGCTTAGGCCGTCACGAAACGGAATGTCTTGCCAGGCGCGCATGTTGCTCTCGTGCACTTCACCGTGCAGCTGCAATACTTTGCTAGACTGATCGCGCGCAGCCAGTTTTTTGCGGAACAAATCAATCACTTGCTCGAGCTGCCAGGCGCTGTCAGCGATCACTTTGATACCTGATTTGTCGGCAAGCCACTCGATACCGGCCGCTGTACCGCGAAAATCATACCGCCCGGCGATCTCTTTCTCAGCCTGAGCGAAGACATTGTTCATCTCGGCTTTGTCATAGGTGCTTGCTATGTCGAAACTAAATTGTGCCATGTTTGTATTGTATCAAATAGATCTTCTAGTGCTGCTGCTCAAGCTCGATCCAAAATCGCTTCGTGTGGCCACCTTGACTGTTAGATCTAGTGTCTTCATAACGGCCGCCACACTTGCGGATAACAGCTTCCGATGCGATATTATCGTCATCGCAGGTTATTAGTAACCTCTGTATATTCATAGCTCGTGCCTGGACGAGACATTGTTGTAGCATCTCGGTAGCGAGTCCGCGTCCTCTGAAATCTGGATGTACTGCATAGCCAATATGACCGCCTTCGTGTAACAAAAACTCATTTAGTTCATGCCGGAGCTGTATCACACCGACCATGACGCCAGTCTGATCGAAGGCAACAAACAGTGTTGCACTGACTCTGCCTGGCTGTGGATGCAGTTCATCACGTTGACTCTTTGCCAGCCAGTCATCGAAACTACTCTCGGTGTACGAAGCAGCTCCAGGAATATGGCTCATTCCAGAATCTAGACAGGCCTGTTTAAACGCTTCGGCTTGACTGCGATGTTTCGATGACAGTTTTTCGAGAGCTATAGACATCTGACATTGACTAAATAATTTCAAATGGAGCCACGATCGGGGCTTGAACCCGAGACCTCATCCTTACCATGGATGCGCTCTACCAACTGAGCTATCGCGGCATATGGTTTATTTGTATGAGCCGCAGTCTATCAGTTGGTAGAGCGCTGCGCTATCGTCTACTAGACTCGGCAGTCGCCTCAGACAGCAACTGAGCTAATACGGCACATCCCGCAGTATAGCAAAATTATTGAGGTCAAGCTAGGTGTTGTGAAGTAAGAAACTAGTGATGAGTTAATCATCCTCAAACTGTACGTTCATCATGACGTACACTGGTGCTTGCTCGGTAGCTGCTTTTGAATCCGCTTCTGGCAACTCTGTTCCGTAGGTAAATGAATCGCGCCACTGATCGGTGACAATCCAGACTGTCACATTATCACCAGCGGCATTTTTGTAGACATCTTCACGCTCGACGGTGTCTGGTGAGCGAGAATCTGTCAATGTGAAACCTTTGGCGGTGAGGCGCTCTTCGATGTCATCAAACGTATCTGAACGTGTCGCATCTCGACCATACGCCAAGCTAATCACTCGCGAATCGTCGTCGCCGATCGAAGGATTAAGCTCGACCAGCTGATACGTGCCGCTGAGCGCAAAGTCTGATTGCAGCGTCACCAAGGCTTCTTCTCGATTGTGTGTCGTAATAGCTTTTGATAACTCGACTACTGTAAATGCGCTCATTGCGATCAATATAAAGAATAAAAAGACCAGTGTCGCGTAAACAACCAGACCTTTTTTGAGCATGATATGCGTTTTGTTATGCGAAACGTGCTTGTGCTTGCGTGAAGATTTTTTGCTTACCATAAGCTCACTATACACCTATGCTCAGCGATACACAATTTTGCTACACCGAAAAACCCACCTGATATTGGTGGGTTGCTCGGTATGGTACCAGAGGTAGGACTCGAACCTACGAAGGCCGAAGCCGGGAGATTTACAGTCTCCTGTCATTGCCACTAGACGACTCTGGCACATGGAGCCGCTTCTCGGACTCGAACCGAGGACCTACTGTTTACAAAACAGTTGCTCTAACCAACTGAGCTAAAGCGGCATAATGATGAAAAGTACAGATACAATGGTAGCGCACCAAACAGATTTTGACAAGGGTTTGACAGCTTGACCGCACACGCTATGCGTGATATAGTAGCGTTATGTACAAATCATTGCTTAAATCACTCCGTGCCTGGAACGAATCAAACACGGAACGCGTCAAATTACAGCACGCCTACATCGCCGCCGCTATCACCGCTATCGTCGTGGCAGGACTCGTCGGACTGGTCAATTACGACCTCGGCCAGCGACTGACAGCTATCGCTCTGCTAGTGCTCGGTGTGTTTTTTGTCAATCTGATTGCTTGGACGCTGCTCAGCGGATTGGTGCTGGCTAGTCTGGACGCACCGTCAACTCGCCAAAGCTTGTCCAAAAAATCGACGACCAAAAAACGTCGCTAATCTCCCCGCAACTTACATGACGACACGTCGCTGCTGATTGACTCGCTGCGGCGTGTTATGTTTACTGACGACGCGCTGCAACTTGGCGCGCAAAGCTGCCGCATCAGCGCCGCGATCATGGCGGTCATAGGCGTCGGCGAGAATGTTGTACGACTGGACGCTCGGTTCGATTTCGATAGCACGCTCGAGTGAGACAAACATCCGTTTGATGTGACCCAACTTTTCCTGGACTTTAGCATAGGCGATATGGCGCGAGGCGTGTTGATCGTCCATGGCTAGCGCTTGCTCAAATGCTAGGGCGGCTTTGTCGTAGTTTTCAGTTTCGTAATAAATCAAGCCGACGTTATGCAAGCTGGATGCGCTCGGCTCTAGGCTTTGGGCGATCTCGAAACACTCGATAGCGTCTTTGTAGGCGTGCTGTTTGGCATAGAGGATACCCAAGCGATTGTACGCCGTGGCATTTCGTTCGTCGACGCGCAAAATCGTCAACAAAGCTTTTTCAGCCCGCAAGTATTTGCGATCAGCCAACGATTCCTGTGCAATATCCCACAGCTGGTTGAGTTTATCGGCAAATTTATTCGGAATATCGGCTTTGATCTCGGTCAAATCTTGGTGTCGGAGTATCACCCACGCGCCCACAGCGATGATAAATAGTAATCCAAACATATAGGGGTTATTGTACCACAATCCGCATCAGTTGTAAGCGCGGCTGGGCATTGGCGCGCAGAGCAGCGTGCGCATCGTCCAGTCGTCGCAGCAGTACGACGATGTCGCTCGTCGGTGTGCGCTGCAGGCTATGACTGGCGATGGCGATAGCGGCGTCGATCAGCTGCAGCGCTTTGTCGCGCGATGTCGCGAAGCGAGCGGCGATGATGGCGCTCTGATAGCGGTCAATACCGATAAAGTCCCGGGCATAGCGCATGGTTGCAGCCAGCTGTTCGCGCCTTTCGCTGTCGTCGACCAATTGCTTAGCCAACTCAGGTCGACCGGCAGCGACAAACTCGATCTGCCGCCGGACGGTGTCATCGATTCGCAGTGTATCTAGATGTGCTGCGAACGTTGTCGGTTCTAATCGCGGAATATGAACTTCCGCAGCGCGCGATCGCACGGTCGGCAGCAGCTGATCGAGCTGAGACGTGACCAATATGAAGTGTACTTGCTCGTTCGGTTCTTCGAGTAATTTCAAAAACGCATGTTGCGCGCTGGCCGTCAGTAATTCTGCATCGTCGAGCACGATAATCTGCCGGCCGCGCCTACTGCGCGTCTGCTCATATAGCTCACGGATTGTTTCGATACGAATTGCGAGCGTTTTGCTAGTTTTTGTAGTGGTCGGTTCGATAATTTCACCGTCATCGCCAGCCAGCCATTCGGCGATTGCGCGCAAACCGACACCTGGTTCTCCGTGCATGATGAGCGTTTGCGGCAAATCCGCTTTATATGCGGCAATCTGCGGTGCGATGCGGGCTGACATTAGAGGTTTGGTTTGGCTCATGACGCGTCGACAGCTCCACTGAATCCGTCTGGAACTGCGGCATCAAATGTCTTTCGCTCGCCACTCGGTAGCTCCAGCATTAGCTGTGTGGCGTGCAGATACAATCGATCAGCCGCCGTGCCGTAAAACCGATCACCGACAATCGGGTGACCGAGATGCGCCAGATGGACGCGAAGCTGGTGTGTCCGACCAGTCCGTGGCTGCAGCTCGAGTAGCGTACGATTATCACCGCGCTGGATAACCCGTAAATGCGTCTGCGCCGGTTTGCCGTCGGCTTTGACCGTAAATGAACCTGGTTTGGTGGTATTACGAGCGATCGGCAGGTCGATACGCAGTTCATCTTGGGCGACGATTCCCTGCACTACCGCTGTGTAGATTTTTGATACTTCACGATCGGCGAATTGTTTCTTTAGGTGATCATAGGCCTCTGGTGTGCGGGCGCCGATGACGACGCCGCTGGTATCACGATCGAGTCGATGGACGATGCCAGGGCGATCGGTGTCGAGACCGTGCGCGGTGTAGCGACGGAAAAAGTCGGCGACGGTGAACTCGACGTCGAGCTGGTTTTTGCTGTGCGTCAATACGCCGACTGGTTTATCGATAATGATGACATCATCGTCGATGTAGATGATAGGTAGTTCTCGGTCGTCATGCATCGGTACATCTTGTGATGTGACATTGATGTCGCTATACGAGTCGATCAAAGCTTTTGGCGACGTCTGCACCTGCCCGTCTACGTTCACTAGACCTCGTTTGATTTGTTTTTGCCAGCTACTCCGTGACAATTCTGGCCGAGTGTCAGCCAAGTAACTGTCCAGGCGCTGTTTGTCGGCATCGATCGCCAACAGATAGATTGACTTGGCTTCGTATGGCAGCGCATAAATTTTAGCCGAGTCCTGAGGATTTTCGACCAGCGTGGCGTTGCGACCCGGTAGAGCCCGCGCCACGACGTCGTACACATACTCGGCATCATCCGCCGCGTCGTCGTCTATCAGCAGTACATACGTTCTCTTGTGGTAGCGAAAGACTGCCATAGTGTTGGTCGGATCGGGATGCGACACTTCCAGCCGATCAATATCGCGCGACACACTGCTGTCTGGCGCGATACCAAATCGTCGCAGTAAATCGATACAATCGCCTGATCGAATTTTCATCAGTCAGCTTTCGGTCGAAGTCCGAGTGCTTGCTGGACACGATACAGTGTCTCGCCAGCCTGTTGACGCATGGCTGCTTCGGATGCTTCCAGTTTACTCTCTACCGCCTGCATGTCGATTGCGGCCAATTTAGCTTGAAAATCACTCAAAAATTGTTCCACCTCACCAGCTACGACTTGTTTGAATTCGCCGTAGCGTTCTTTGCCCTCCCACTCGGCGTTGACATGGGCTTGATCACGACCTGTCAATAGCGCCAGCAATTCGAGCAAGTTGGTGATACCGGGTTGTTTTTGGCGATCATAGCGGATGTTGGCTTCGTCGTCTGTGGTTGCGCTCATGATTTTTTTAGCAGCAGCTGCCGGTTCGTCACCCAAGAATATGACACCTTTGCCGCTGTCATCTGATTTGCTCATCTTTTTGGTTGGATCGACCAGATCCATGATGCGCAGGCCTTGGTCTTTATTAAAGAATGCGTGTTGATCTTTGACTGGTTTTGGCACCACGAACAATTCACCGAATAGGCTGTTCACGCGTTCAGCGATGTCACGAGTAAACTCAAGATGCTGGGTTTGATCGTCACCTACCGGTACGTAAGTTGCACCATATAGCAGAATATCTGCTGCCATTAATACCGGGTAGTTAAACATTCCTACTGTTGCAGAAGTTGTATCTAGTACTTTATTCTCTAAAACACTGTTTAGATCATCGAACATCAGTTTCAAATTATTATTCAAAGCCAGCTTGTCACTGTCACTTAAATCACTTGCACCAACAAGTGTACGTAATACATTAAATGTGCCTGCTTTGGATGTCATATCATGTCGGAGAGTTGATATGTCGCTGATTTCTTTACTAGCTCTATCCTTAAACTGCGTCATCCGCTTCATTTGACCAAAGCCTGTGAAACAATCTAAGATCCAGGTCATCTCACTGTGCGCTGGTACATAGCTCTGACGATACAGGTGGATGTTATCGTTGTCGAGTGGAAGTCCAGCCGCCGCAAACATCCGCGCATTGTGCATGATTTGCTCATACAGCTGGCTGTGATCGATCGGCGTCGTAAAACTGTGCAGATCCGGGATGAACATATTGACCTGGAACTCGTCAGCACGCGAACGCGCCATATCTATGATTGGTAACATACCACCGAAGTAGTTACCGAGTGTAAGATCATTGTTAGCTCTGAGGCCGGTAAGGATTACTTGCTTGGTCATTGCGGTCTATTATACCTCACTCACATCTACCTGTGCACCTACGACAGCTACTAGCCCTATATCGATGGCTACAGACAACTCTGGCGTAAAGTCAAAACCGCTTTCACTAGCAACGCGCTGAAGTTCGCGCAATATCCCAAGTCGCTTTGTCGGGTCATCTAGATCTTCATAATGTATTCCCATTGCGGGTTCTAGTGCTTTCATCAATATCTCCTCATTTTTTGTAAAGTAAAAAACCGCCTCTCTGGCGGTCTCTTCGATACTTTCTAGGTGTGTCTACAAAACACGGAACAAACCGCCAGAATATCTGTCGGTAAACCAATATGCTCCTGTGTGGATACGTTTCATTGCGAGACTATCATACAAAATACACCGCTGGGTGTCAACGGTGTATTTATCTGATCCGATAGGTTGCCTATCGTTTCGAGTACTGCTCGCGTTTACGCGCACTGCGCAAACCGTACTTCTTGCGTTCTTTTTCGCGTGGATCACGGCGTAGCAGCTCAGCTTTTTTGAGCGTGCCACGTAGATCGGGTGCGCTGACCAGAATCGCTTTGGCGATCGCGACCTTGATCGCGTCGACTTGACCGCTGGTGCCACCACCGCTGACTTTGACGCTGACGTCAAAATCTTTTTGCTTGCCGACGAGGGCGAGCGGGTCGGTGATTTCAGCCAGCAGCGTCTTGTTACCGTCCAGGTATTCTTCGGCTGGTTTGTCGTTGATCGTGACGACACCTTTGCCTTTTACCAGACGAGCACGCGCTGTGGCGCTTTTGCGTCGGCCCAGGCCGTAGTCGTATTTCCCTGTAGCCATGTTACTTGACCTCTACTTTCTCTGGTTTTTGCGCAGCGTGATCGTGCTCGGCGCCGGCAAATACGCGCAGGCGAGCCATCCGATCAGCAGCCAATTTGTTCTTTGGAACCATGCCTTTGACGGCCATCTCGATGATGCGTTCTGGGTGTTTGGCGCGGACTTCTTCGAGTCGAGCGTCGCTGATACCACCTGGGAATCCACTGTGGCGGTAGTACTTCTTTTGCAGCTCTTTGCCACCTGTCACAACGGCTTGTTCAGCGTTGATAACGACGACGTAGTCGCCACCATCGACGTGCGGGGTGTAGGTCGGCTTGTATTTGCCGATCAGGTATTTGGCGATCTCGGTCGAGACGCGCCCCAGTGGAGCACTGGCAGCATCGATTACGACCCAGCGACGGGCGACGTCAGCTGGTTTTTGTGAAAAAGTTTTCATGCCTCGGCTCCTTTCTCTGCAGGTTTCAGCTCGTCGACGAAGCTAATCTCGGCCAACTGTGCGGCGTCGCCGACGCGCACACGAGTGCGAACCACGCGGACGTGACCGCTATCCCGACCGGTCAGCTGCGGTGCGATACCGTCGACCAATTTCATGGCAGCTTCTTGGGTGTTCAGCCCAGCGATAACTGCCCGACGACCAGCCAGGTCACCTTGCTTGGCTTTGGTGATGAGCTTTTCGATGTATCGGCGCGTTTCTTTGGCTTTTGGCAAGGTGGTTTCGATGCGTTCGTGCATCACCAGCTCGGTCGCCAGGCCTTTGAGTAGCGCGCGTCGTTGATCGCGTTCGCGACCAAACTTGCGTCCTTTGTATCCGTGTCGATGCATTGCTAGAGCTCCAGTTCCGCCAATTTATCTTTGACTTCGTCGAGCGCTTTGCTACCAAATCCTTTGAGCTCACGTAGGTCTTGTTCAGACAACGTGACCAGGTCGTGCACGGTGCGGATGTCGTTGTTGACCAGCGCGTTGGCAGTGCGAGCTGATAGGTTCAGGTCTTCGATCGGCGTGTTTAGCTCGCTTGACTCTTCTTGGTCGACAGCGCCGTAGGCAGGCGCGGCTTCGACAGTCGTACTGCCAGCCAGAGCGGTATATTGGTTGACCAAGATGGCGTTGGCTTGCTCGAATGCGTCGCGTGGGCTGATTGCGCCATCGGTTTCGACCGTCAGTTCGAGTTTGTCGAGGTTGGTTTCTTGCCCGACACGTGTGCCGTCCACTTTGTAGCGGACACGCAGCACTGGGCTGAACATGGCGTCGAGCGCGATCATGTCGCTGTGCAAACGTGATTCTGAGGCTTCTTCGATGGTGCGGTAACCGCGGCCAGTTTCGACAACCAAATCCATCAGGACTTTGGCTTTTGGATCGTCAATGGTGCAGATCACGTGGTCTGGGTTGACGACTTCGACGTCAGCGGTGGTTTTGATGTCACCGGCTTTGACTTCGCCGGTGCCTTTGGCTTCCAGGCGCAGTTCGACTGGCTGGTCGCTGTGGCAGACCAAGTTGACGCCTTTGAGGTTGAGCATGATGTCGACGACGTCTTCTTTGACGCCTGCGACGGTCGTGAACTCGTGTGTAGCGCCTTCGATACGAAATGCGACGATAGACGCGCCTTCGATGCTCGAGAGCAGCACACGACGCAAACTGTTACCGAGTGTATTGCCATAGCCGGCTTGCAGTGGTTCGATAACAAAGGTTGCGGTGTTGTCGCCAGCATCGTCGACGCGCGAGAGTGCTGGGTTGTGAATTGCGTTAGACATAGGTATATCTCCTTACCCTTTATTACCGTGAGTAGTACTCAACAATTAGCTGTTCGTTGATTTCTGGTTCTGCTTCATCACGGGTTGGATTTCCGGTGACGTCGATCTTCAGTTTCTTGACGTCGCTTTTCAGCCAGCTGAGTGGCTGCTGCGAGACATTTGCCTGGACATCAGCGATGTTTGTAAAGTAACCAGATTTAACGCTCTTTGGTCGGACAGTGATGACGTCGCCGGCTTTGACGCGGATCGACGGGCATTGAGTTCGAAGTGTCCGTGGCTAACCAGTTGGCGGGCGCCGCGGCGTGAGACCGCAAAACCAGCCCGGTAGACAGCGTTGTCGAGGCGTCGCTCGAGTAGTTCGAGCAAGTTTTCACCTGACAGACCAGGGCGTCGCGAGGCCTCTTTCATCAGCTTGGCGAATTGACGCTCGAGCAGGCCGTACAAGCGGCGAACTTTTTGCTTTTCGCGCAATTGGGTTTGGTACATGCTTGGCTTACTTTGGCGACCGTGGGCGTGTTCGCCTGGGATGCCGCTTTTGCGAGCCATGATTTTGTGTGCTTTCGGGTGAAGCGCGTAGCCTTCGCGGCGACTCTGCTTCACGATTGGTGAAGTATCTCGTGCCATATGATTAGCCCCTTCGCGCTTTCTTTGGGCGTACGCCACCGTGTGGGACGCCAGTTACTTCTGTGATGCTCTCGACGTTCATGTCGAAGTTTGAGACGGCGCGGATGGCTGCATCGCGACCCAGGCCGACGCCTTTGACAAATACGTCAACGCTCTTTAGACCGTAGGTGTTCTGCGCAGCTTCGGCGGCTTTTTCAGCGGCGACTTGAGCGGCGTAGGCGGTGCCTTTTTTGCTACCGCGGAATCCGCAAGCGCCGGCGCTCGAGGCGGTTAATACGCCACCTTTTTTGTCGGTAAAGCTAACGATCGTGTTGTTGAACGTTGCCTGAATGTGCATCTGACCAGCTGGAACTGATCGTCGCTGCTTTTTCTTTGCAGCTGGTTTTGCTTGTGTAGTAGCTTCTGCCATATCGATCCTTTCCTATGTCTTAGTCGCTGCTTTAGGTTGTGCGCCACCGACGGCGACCGCTTTACCCTTACGAGTTCGTGCATTCGTACGGGTGCGCTGGCCACGTGTCGGTAGGCCGGCTTTGTGACGCAAACCGCGGTAGGCGTTGACGTCTTTGAGCCGTTTTACGTTGTTTGATACCAAGCGCTGGAGATCGCCCTCGACCATAAAATCACGGTCAATAATTTCGCGAATCTTGTTTTCTTCAGCCTCGGTGAGATCTTTCACCCGAGTGGTCGGCTCTATCTTGGCCGCCGCAAGGATGGTCGAAGCGTGCTTAGGACCAATGCCGTAGATATACGTCAAACCGATCTGCACTTGCTTCTCTGCGGGTATGACTACCCCAGAAATTCGAGCCATGCTTAACCCTGCCTTTGCTTATTCTTAGGTTTCTTCTTGTTGATGACACGCAGGCGGCCTTTGCGGCGAACCAATTGGTCATCTGGACTGATTTTCTTGACACTCGCACGAACTTTCATGAGTGAAAAAACTCCCTTCTAGGAAAACCTAGAGTTAAAATTAATGTTTTGCGCGAAAGACGATTCTGCCCTTTGTCAGATCGTAAGGGGTCAACTCGACCTCCACGCGGTCGCCTGGTACCAAGCGGATGTAGTGCTTGCGCATCTTGCCGCTGATGTGAGCGATGATACTTAGGCCATTCTCCAGTTCCACCTTAAACTGGGTGTTCGGTAGTGCTTCCACCACGACACCGCTCAGTTTGATTACTTCCTTTTGACTCGCCATAGATATACAAGAGTACATTATAAGGCAACACGTGCCCAAAGTAAACAGGTTTCCGCTTCGAAATGACTGCGAATCACTGTATCGATGCCGCTTATTGTAACAAAGCCGGCATAGCTGTCCATCAGCGCGCGTGAGTTGATCTGGCGCAGGCTTTCCAGTCCAACAGTGACGACGATCAAGAGGCTGGTGCCGCCGATAGCCAAACCAGCGGCCTGGATGCCGAATTGAGCAAAGACGTATTCGAGGCCAAATGGCAATATGGCGATCAAACCGAGAGCGATCGAACCGAAGAGGATCAAGCGATTGACAGTGCGGTTGAGATAGCGCTCCGTCTGGATTCCCGGGCGGACGCCTTCGATAAAGCCGCCTTGTTTTTGCAGGTTTTCTGAAATCTGATTGCTATTAAAGACGATGCCGGTGTAAAAGTACGTAAACAGGATAACCAGCACAAAGTATGTCAGCGGATAGACGAATGCGCCCCAATCACCGCCCGTAAAACTGCCTGGCTGTGGCGCCTGGAACCAGCGAATCAAGTTGTCAGCCAATACATAGTAGCCTTCGTTACCGCTGGCTTTGATCAACTGCCCAACGAACGCCGGCAAGCTGAGGAACGCCACGGCGAAAATAACTGGAATCACACCAGCGGCGATCAATTTGATTGGCAAGATGCTTTTGACACCACCGTAAGCGCTGTTGCCGCTGACGCGCTTGGCGTAGTTGATCGTGATGACACGCTGGGCTTCGTTGATCTTGACCAGTATGTACAACACGGCGAGCGCAAGTAATCCAACCGCGCTGACGATATAAAACGCCGTGGCATCAACCGGTACGGTGAACCAATTGAACACATTTAGATTGTTGCCGGTGTCGGCGAATAGCGAGTTGAAAATCGTCCCCATCGTCGACGGGAGCTGGCTGATAATACCGGCAAAGATCAGCAAGGAAATACCGTTACCGATACCCTGTTCGGTGATCAGCTCACCCAGCCACATCAACAGCATGGCGCCGGTCGTCATAGCGATGAACTCAGTGCGCGCGTCCCAGGTCGCCCAGGCCTCGGGGC
>JAUIGH010000057.1 GCA_030429935.1 bacterium
ACCTTTGATAGGCTTGCTGTAATCAAGCGACAAGCCGTTAAGGTCTGTAACGATACCGCCAGCCTCGTGCAGGATTACCTGGCTTGCAGCGATATCGTGGGCGTTGAGTAGCTCCTCGAGGTAGCCTACGAAACGACCTTCGGCAACGCGCATACATTTTGCCACTGCTCCACTGAACGCAGCCATTTGAACATTCTGCGCTAACAGTCTATCAAAATACGGCGCTTGATTGCGAATCCGATACTGACTACTGATTGTGCCGAGTATTCCAGTCTGCAATGTATCGGTATTGACGCGCAACGTCTCGCCGTTACAAAATGCTCCTCTGCCAGTTGTCGCCCAATACAGTCGATCAAGCATCGGCTCGTAGCACACACCAACAACTGGCTGACCGTCTACGACCAACGCAAGCGAAAACATTGCGGTCGGTACACCCCATGTAAATGCTTTTGTGCCATCGATCGGATCGCAAAACCAAATCCTCCCAGCACCATACTCGGTAGTACTTTCTTCTTCGCCGATCACGCCGTCGCCGGGAAAGTTTTTTGATAGCTCGTTGATCACCATACTGTTGATCGCTGTATCAGCAACAGTCAGCGGCGTGCCATCAGATTTGATCTGTCGCTGCTGATCTGCATAAAAGTACCGTCGCATGATTTCGCCAGCTTTAGCTGCGATTGATTTCGCTGTGGCTAGTTCTGCATCATACGCATTTTCGATCATTTTACATCCTTGCCCTCTGGCGGTTTATTATTGCCGCGCGGGTTCCGGGCGGCGACGCGGCGCAAGTCGTCGTGGTTGTCGTTTTCGTCGACGATTTGCCGGCCGATCAGTTGTTCGACGGCGTCTTCGATGGTGATGACGCCGACGGTTTCGCGGAACTCATTGATGACGACCAGCAGGTGTCGGCGGTGCTTGATACAAGCGCTCAGCGCATCACCCAAGCTTTGTTCTTCGTGGATAAATAGCACACGCGGCTCCATGACCTCGCGCACCGTGACGGATTTTTTTTGCGTGATAGTCAGCAAGTTATGTAGGTGCAGCATGCCGACGATATGATCGATGTCACCATCGAGCACCGGGAAATGACTGTGCCCAGTCTTGTGCAAATCGTCCAGCACTAGCGGCCCGAGCAACTCATTGACGCCGATAGCTTCCATGACCGAGCGCGGCGTCATGTGATCGCGGATCAGTTTGTCGTCGAAACTCATCGCCCCTCGGATCATCCGACACTCGTCGCTCGACAACAACCCATCGGCCGAATCCACCAGATGTAGCAACTCATCACGCGACGCCAAGCGCTGTTCGACCGGTGTGTCTGCTGGGCCACGCAGCGGCGCCAATAGCTTACGGTGACGATCAACCCAACGCAGAATGCCGGCTTCGCGGGTGTTGTATTGGTTTTGGGCAAAGCGATGCAGCGGCGGAATCGACGCGATGCGATTGTAAAACACGGTCAAGACAAATGCGCCAGCCAACCCCCAAATCCAACCAAATCGCGCGATGATCAGCGCCGAGGTCACCACCAGCAAAAACGCAATCGTCACACGCCGAATCGTCATCAGCTCGGTGTGCAGTTCACCGCGTCGCCACTCGAGCAGTGAGCCGTGCTGCTTGGCATCCAGTCGCCGGCGCAGCTCAAATTCACTCAGCGCACTGCGATTTGGGCTAATAGCCGCTGCCAAAAACAACAGCAAACCGGTGATGATACTAAGCACAACCATGCTCCTATTGTAGCCTAATCATGACCCGAGATGCTATACTGGTGACAACCTAAACGGAGGAACCATGTCAAAAACAGCTTGGATTATTTTTGCAGTACTGTGTGTCGGCCTGATTGGTGGATTAGTCTACATGAACACCCAGAACCGCGTCGATGTCAGTGACGTCAACATCACCGAGATTCAACCAGCCAGCGAACAAAGCGGCGATATCGCTGATCACGTCTATGGCAACCCCGAAGCAGCCGTCACCATCATCGAATACGGCGATTTCCAGTGTCCTGGCTGCGGTGACGCCTTTCCAGTCCTGCAACAAGTCAAGAATACCTACGAAGACGACATCGCCTTTGTCTACCGCAACTTCCCACTCAGCACCATCCACCCCAACGCTCGCGCTGCCGCCGCCGCTGCCGAAGCCGCTGGTCTACAAGACGCCTATTGGGAGATGCACGATCAACTGTTTGCCAACCAAGACGCTTGGTCAAGCCTAGGTGGCAGCGAGCGGACTGACGTATTCGCTGGCTACGCTGAAGGCTTGGGTCTAGACCGCGATCAATTCCTAAGCAATATCGAGTCGCCAGAAATTGCTGCGAAAATCAACTTCGACGCCGAACTCGGTAAAAAAGCTGGCGTGACTGGTACACCTGGTATCTTCGTCAACGGCGAAAAGGTCGACCAATACTACGCTGGCGATGAACTGGTCTCGCAAAATACCGAAGGTGCCAGCTTGGTCTGGTCGAACTACGACGCGTTCGTGTCACTGATCCTCGAGCCAGCGCTACGTGAAGCCGGTGTCGATACCGAACCAGCTGAGTAACTTTAACCCGATATAAAAACAAACCACCCCGGTGCCTTGGGGTGGTTTTGGTGTTTGGGACGAACACGTAGGAGTGTTCTTAGATTCGTATACGCACTAATGTGCTAATGAGCGATATACGTCTGCCAGTTGGCAGGCACCACATCCACAGCGATCTCTTCACTCACCGAGTGAGCAAAGCTGATAGCAATTGGCATGTGCGTAGTATCTCCTATGATACTTAGTTGTATTGTCCTGATTTCAGAGTTCGCTGAATCGACCAAAATGTATGTACTTTTTGTATGAGGTGCGTACTCGTACGTGTTCAGGACACGAGAGTCATCCTAGCAAGTTCTAGATTCGGAAGCAATAAATGTCGTTATCGTAAACCGTTTACGCTTCGAGCATAACCAATTTGGCTCTCTGGTGTGATAACACGCTATATCGTTGCAGTTTTGACATCGAAAGTGCTGTAAATACGTCGTTTTGCGCGCATCCAGTCCCGCGGTAGTCGCACTATCTAGTATACTGATATCACATGCACGTACTCCACGAAAACCATCCGTTCCGTATATTTTGGTTCTCTGTCCTGCTAACGATTGCGTTGGGCTGGGTGGTGCTGACCTATGGTTCGGTGGCAGATTTGTGGCTGTACATGATCTTGGTCGTGCTCGAAGTGACGTTTAGTTTCGATAACGCCGTCATCAACTCCAAAGTGCTGGCGACGATGTCCAGGGTCTGGCAGATTATTTTCCTGACCGTCGGTATCTTTATCGCGGTGTTTGTGGTGCGCTTCGCCTTGCCCATCCTGATCGTCATGTTTGCCGGTGATGCTGGATTCATGCAAGTCGTCGACCTAGCGCTGAATGACCCCGAGGAATACAGTCACCTGCTGCACGATTCTATGGGCGTCATCAATGCCTTTGGCGGCGCGTTTCTATTGATGCTAGCGATTTCGTTCTTT
>JAUIGH010000014.1 GCA_030429935.1 bacterium
AAAATATCGGCAGCGTCATGTTCCGGCCGTACATCCGAATCTTACCTATGCACCTTGTGTTAATTTTTGGTTCTACGATTGGTTCTGCGGTGTCGCTGATTGGGTTTTTGCTGCTCAAGACGCTGGCCGATGCAGCGATGCATGCTACCAAACGCCACAAATCGCAAAAACCATCGAATAATACAGTGCTACAATAAATTATGATGAAATCCATCGGGCGGCTCGAAGTTATTGCGTTTGTATCTGGCTTTGCGCTGCTGTGTTTTGAGTTGGTGGCAGCGCGGCTGTTAGCGCCGAGCATCGGCAGCTCGACTTATGTCTGGACCAGCGTCATCGGCGTGATCATCGCGGCGTTGGCAGTGGGGTATTGGTACGGTGGCATCATCGCCGACAAACGCAATGCCCGTCAAGACATCGCCTACCTATTGCTGGCATCGGCGGTGGCTGTGCTGTTTTCGCAGGTGTTGTACGGCGGCGTATTGCAGTCTGTTGCGACGTGGGATACCGATCCGCGGCTGCAAGCGGTGACAGTGACGGTGCTGTTGTTTGCGCCGGCTAGTTTCGTGCTGGGGATGCTCAGTCCGTATCTAGCCAAACTCAATGTCACGTCGCTAGGCGTGTCCGGTCGACGAGTCGCTAGTTTGGGCGCGCTCAACTCGATCGGCGGTATCGTTGGCACATTTTTGACTGGTTTTGTCTTGATCGGACTGGTCGGTTCGCATCAATTACTGACTGTGCTGGTACTGATGCTAGTGGCGACCAGCTGGTTGATTGCGCCACAAGCACGCCAGCGCCAGAGAATCGCCCTATCGGCATTTGCCGTCATCTCGAGTCTACTGCCGATGGCGCAGGTGAGCGGGGTGCGGGATATCGACACGCCGAGTGCGCACTATCAGGTGATCCAGGGCACCTATCAGGGTTTACCGATCACAGGCTTGACCACTGGACCAAACGGCGTGCAGTCGGCGGTCTACGATCATGCGCCAGACGAGCTAGTGTTTTGGTATTCCCGCGAGATGGCCAGCCAGACTGTCGTGCGCCAGCCGGAGCGCGTCTTGATGCTGGGTGGCGGGACGTTTACGATCCCGGCCAATCTCGCCGAGCGCTTGCCAGAGTCGCAGATCGACGTGGTAGAAATTGACCCGCAGCTGCTTGATATCGCCGAGAAATATTTTCAGTACCAACAAGCTGATAACGTGACGCATTATTTCCAGGACGCGCGCAGCTATGTCAACCAAGCCAGTCAGCAGTACGATGTCATCTTGGTTGATGTTTACGGCGATGGATCGATTCCGTTTAGCTTTACCACCCAGGAATTCGGCCAGGAGATCGCCGAAATTTTGACAGACGACGGCGTGGTCATCGCTAACGTCATCGGTGGGCTAGCGGGTGGCGAGTGCGAGGATTTGACTCGAGCCGTCGATGCTGCTTACCGGACGCAGCTGCCGTATGGCTATTACACGGCCGAGCCCGGCGAATCACTGCTACGCGATAACTTAATCATCACCTATGGTCGCCAGCCGCTCGATATCGACGGCGTCAAGCCATTGCCATTTGCGGTCGGCACACCGCTGACCGACAATCGCGCGCCGACTGAACAGCTGTACCACGACTGCCGCGAAGCCACGCGTTAGTAAACGTTGCATTTATTAGTATAATGTGATATAATATAACCTATTATGTTCCATCGGTTTTCTCCTGATGTACTGCAACATGGGTCGGCAACTCGTCGAAGTCGTTTGAGTGATCTGTCGCCGGGTATGCTTCTTGATGAGGTCGATGCCTGTGACGGACGATTATCTGATGACACGATTCGTGCAGCGCTGCAACACGAGCATTCAGATGAGCTAATCGGTACAATGCTAGGCGTGACCGAGTTGCGCTTGGCTGATGCCTGTCAGGAATTAGAACTTGGTTTTCGCACCTCTGCTCAACGCGATGTGTTCGATGAGCGGATCGCCGAATATGGCGGGGCGCTCGGGTTGATGTGTCGACACGTTTACGATGGCTTGCCAGATGAAGAAGTAATGCGCGCCCAAAGAGATACAATTATAGACTCTGTGCAGCGAGTGCTACACCAAGAACGGTGTGATCGTCTGCAGGTGTCTCGCTATGAACAATCTAAAGCTTGGCTGGCAGCAACTAAAACACGCCGGTTTGTCGGCCGGGTTGCTGTTGGCGCGACGGCCGGTGCGAGCGTCTTTGAATTCGCACAACGACTAACAGAATCAGACGTAAGCGCCAGCGCTGCAGGTGCTGTCTTCGGTATTTTTGCTCTACGCGGTATTGCTCCAGCCGTGGCTCGTTCGGTCGTGAAATCAGCAGCACGTACAGTATCCAAATCAGTATCAAACGCTGGAGCGGCCTATTCAAACGATGTCTTAGCCGAACACGCACCAACAGATGCGGCTGACGCGCTCACCGAAGGTCAGCTACAGTATATGAATATACTAGACGACACCTTGACTCGCTATGGTTTTGAACATCCTACGGCGACACCGGATGAATCGCTCGACGAGATGGTCGACATGACCATCGATCATTTGGCAGGACGATTCAGTAAACAGTCAATAGGCGAGTGGCGCCGAGCACGCATAGCGATAAAACAAGCCCTATAAAGCACTATATATAGCGTTGTAAATATGAAACGTACACTATATTTATCTCATCAGGGGTAGCGTGAGCGGTTTGTTGTAAAATGCGTCCAATTTAACCGAAAAGTCTTGCAATACGTATATATAGCGTTCATACTGCTAGGCAGACGCTACATATGCAGTAGTGCAATGAAAAACACACATTTGCAAGCAGGAGGTGACGACGACACCCGGTAAATTCGGGGCATCTTCTTGCGTGGCAAACGGACACTTTGGGAGGTGTGCGTGTGTGGAGGGAAGCAACCTAACAAAAAGAAAGTAGGGGACATGGACCAAATTCATGTGGTACATCGCGACGGCACACGCGTACCATTTGACGCCAACAAGATTAACCTCGCGTTGGTCAAAGCAGCAGACGGCTTACCCGATCCAGTAAGCAAAGTCGTACAAGTAGCAACTGAGCTCCAGTTAACATTATTTGACGGCATCACCACCGAGCAACTCGACGAGTCGGTCATACAGACGGCTCTACAAAACGTCAAAGACGATCCGGATTACGACACGATAGCCGCACGATTGATGCTCAAAAACGTCTACAAGAACATCCTCGGTGATTACGAATCAGACGACGACATCAAGAAGCTGCACCTCAAAAAGTTTCCAACCTACATCAAACAGGCTGTCAAAGACGGTTTGCTCGACAAGCGGATGAGCGATGGACGCTATGATCTCAAAAAACTCGCCGAAGCGCTCGATCCAAGTCGTGATGACTTGTTCCGCTACCTCGGTCTGGTGACCAACATGAACCGCTACGCCCTGCGTTTGCATGGTGATTCGAAAAAACCACTCGAAGTGCCACAGTTTACACACATGCGTATCGCGATGGGACTAAGCTACAACGAAGAAGATCCGACGGCATCAGCACTCGAATTTTACGACCACATGAGCAGTCTCGAGTACGTGACCGGCGGCTCAACCCGAGTCAACGCCGGTGGTGCACACCCGCAGCTGTCCAACTGTTTCTTGCTCGAAGTCCAAGACGACATGGAGTCAATCGCTAAATCTGTCCGCGACACGATGTGGATCGCCAAAGGCACTGGCGGTATCGGCATCACCATGACAAAGCTGCGCGCAGCTGGTGCACCGGTCAAGACGACCAACACCGAATCAACTGGCCCGATTCCATTTATGAAGATGATTGACACGGCGTTGTTTGCCGTCAGCCGCAAAGGCAAGAAAATGGGTGGTGCTGCCATGTACCTCGAAAACTGGCACATCAATTTCCCAGAGTTCATCGACCTCAAAGCCAACTCGGGCGACCCGTACATGCGCACACGCATCATGAACACCGCAGCGTACTTGTCAGATGAGTTCATGAAACGTATCGAAAAAGACCAAGACTGGTATCTGTTTGATCCGGGCGAAACGCCTGACTTACCAGAACTCTACGGCGCCGAATTTTCAAAGCGCTACAAAGAATACGTCAAAATGGCCGAGGCCGGTAAACTACGCAGCTTCAAATCGATGCCAGCTCGTCAGCAGTGGCGACAGATCCTGACTGCACTGCAGGCCAGCAGCCACCCGTGGGTGACCTGGAAAGACGCCATCAACGTCCGAGCGCTCAACAACAACACCGGTACGATTCACTGTTCAAACATGTGTACTGAGATCACCTTGCCACAAGACGAGAAGAACATCTCGGTGTGTAACTTGATCAGCATCAACCTGTCACGACACTTGTCCGAAGATAACGAGTGGAACTGGGATCGCATGGAAAAGGCCGTCCGCGCTGCTACTCGTCAACTGGATAACTTGTGTGACATCACTGACTTGCCAGTGCCAGAGGCGTTAAACTCGAATAAACAAAACCGCGCAATCGGTCTCGGCTTGATGGGCTTTACCGATGTGATCGAACGCCTCGGCCACAGCTACGAGTCAGATGAAGCCTATGAACTAATCGACCAAGTGACGGAATTCATCAGCTATCACTCGATCGACGAGTCAACAAAGCTCGCAAAAAGCCGCGGCGCGTACCCGAACTTCAAAGGTAGCGGCTGGGACAAGGGCTTACTGCCAATCGATTCACTCGACATCCACGGCAAAGAACGCGGTTCACGCGTGACGGTCAGCCGCAAAAAGCGCCTCGATTGGGAGAGCCTGCGTAAAAAGACGCAAAAAGGCATGCGAAACGCCACGCTGATGGCAATCGCACCGACAGCGAACATCGGTAACGTTGCTGGCACGACGCCAGGTCTCGATCCGCAGTTCGCTCAGATTTTCTCTCGTGCAACCTTGAACGGCAAATTCCTCGAGGTCAACCGGAACATGGTTCGCCAACTCAAAGACCTCGGCATCTGGGAGCAAGTCAAAGACGAGGTGCTCGCCAACCAAGGTGACATTCAGAGCATCGATGCGATCCCACAGGACGTCAAAGATGTCTACAAGACCAGCTTTCAGCTCAGCCCGTACGCTTTCATCGAAGTGGCGGCTCGAGCGCAAAAGTGGGTCGACCAAGCGATCAGCCGCAACATGTACCTCGAAACACGCAACGTCGATGATTACGTCGACATCTATACCGAAGCCTGGAAGCGCGGCCTGAAAACGACCTACTACCTGCACGTCAAACCGCGTCACCAAGCCGAGCAATCCACGACCAAAGTTAACAAGACTGAAGAAATGGCCAAAAAATCAGGCGGCCCACGCCGCAGCGGATTCGGATTTGCAAAGAAGTAAGGAGTGCACAATGGAAATAAACACATGATCAACGAAAAACACGAAAAAACTAAGAGGGTAAGGGGATAAACCAATGAACGCATCAGCAATTCTACAAGACGAAGACAACATGACACTCGAGGAAAAATTGGCCGCGATCGACAAAGCCATGAAGAACGCGCAGGCCCAGGCCAACGAAGAGGCAGCTGCTCGAGGCACCTCGGCGGCACCGATCGACCCAGCGAGCTTAACAATCTGCGACGGATGTGAGTAGCAGCGAGTTTCCTCGGATTGACGCATCCCAGGGTTTCGCAGAAGTCAACTGGGGATTGATTGCGCGTACAAGAAAAACGGGTGGGCAAGCAGTCACTGTGGCAAGCAGGGTGATAGAGTTGCAAACTGAAGACGCTAAAGCGGCGTCTGACGAAAACTTGCAAGACGCTGATGCTTTGCCCGAAGAGCAAGAACAATTATTCTAGTATAAGTATAAGAAAGGAGGAGTACCAAGGGAAAAGAGCAGCCGGTCCCGAGCGATTTACTCGTTCGCACCGCGCGATGAGAAAAACCGTAGGTTTGTCTCATAAGCCCTTGGGCGACAAGATTATGGCAGGAATATTAGGCACCGGCATCCAAGATGGATTGCTGCTAAAACCGATCCACTACCCGTGGGCGATGGAACTCTACGACCAGGCGGTCGCGAACACATGGTTTCCGAATGAGATTCAGCTCGGACAAGATTTGTCTGACTGGAAGAAGATGACCGACGAAGAGCGGCACGCCATCGAGTTTTTGATGAGCTACTTTAACCCAAACGAGCTGCTGGTCAACAAGGCCCTCGCATTCGGTGTGTATCCGTACGTCAACGCGGCGGAGTGTCACCTGTACTTGGCCAAACAAATGTGGGAAGAAGCTAACCACTGTATGGCGTTCGAATACGTGCTTGAAACCTTCCCGATCGATCGCGAAAAAGCCTACGCGGCGCACGTCGATGAGCCAGTCATGGCCCGTAAAGAAGAGTTTGAGATGCAGGCTATCAAGCGCATGACCGAGAAACAGCTCGACATCACGACCACTGAAGGCAAAAAGGACTTCATCCGTAACCTCGTCGCCTACAACATCATCCTCGAGGGTATTTGGTTCTACTCTGGCTTCATGGTGGCACTCAGCTTCCGTCAGCGCAACTTGCTCCGTAACTTCGGCTCACTTATCGACTGGGTAGTGCGCGACGAGTCACTGCACCTCAAGTTTGGTATCAATCTTATCTTGACGACACTCGAAGAAAACGAAGACCTGCAAACTGAAGAGTTTGCCGACGAGATCAAGCAGACTATCCTCGACGCCGTGGAGATGGAAGAAGAATACAACAAAGCCATGCTGCCAAAAGGTATCCTCGGCCTGAACGCGGACTACGTTAATCAGTACGTCAAGTATTTGACTGACCGCCGCCTCGAAGAGCTCGGCTTTGAACCGCACTACAAAGTATCCAACCCAGCCAAATGGATGGCGGCTGCCAACGACACCTACGAGCTGGTCAACTTCTTTGAAAGCACCAACACCAGCTACGAGGTCAACGCCACCAAGCCACAAGCCAAAAGCGACGGCCCAGTCAGCCCAGCGGGAGCGCGTGGTGAAGCTGAAGCCGGCAACGAGATCAACACCGGCAACGAAGGTTAAGCTATTACAGAGGTATGAAGAGGAGAGGCGTGGTAGTGGAGCCACGCCTCTTGTAACAGGGGATGACATGAAAGTAGAGATTGAAGCAAAGTTCATCGACGTCACTATCGATGATGTGCGCCAACGGCTCAATAAAGCCGGCGCCGTCTGCGAACAGCCGATGCGTGATATGCGGCGAGCACTTATCGAGGAAGAGCATCATGCGGCGGAAAACATGTTTATACGGATTCGCGACGAAGGCGACAAAGTCACCATGTGCCTCAAGAAAAAAACCAAATCACTCAAAGAATCGACTATTGATAGCACCTATGAGATCGAGACGACAGTTGGTGATTTCGACACTACAATCGAGCTATTTAAAGTCGCCGGCTGGCACTATATGACGTATCAGGAGTCCAGACGTGAAACGTGGAAATTAAACGACGTCGAAATAGTCATCGACGAGTGGCCGTGGATCAATCCATATATCGAAATCGAAGCTGAAACCGAAGAGCAAGTCCGATCGGTTGCAGAACAGCTTGAGTTTGATTGGAATGAAGCGATGTTTGGTAGCGTTGATGTCATCTATGCGCGCAAGTACCCAGATATGACAATCAGGGGCGTGATAGATGTTTCTGAGGTTCGTTTTGTCGATGAACCGCCACAAGAATTTGGAACATACCAGGACGTATAGCCTACTATGTGGTTCGCGCTTGCTCTAACGACTCTGGCTGGTATTGCCACCGTGATTGGGGCAGTGCTGGCGACGACACGCCGCTTACAGTCACGCGCGGCGCTGGCGGTGGCGCTGGGGTTTTCGGCCGGGGCATTGGTCTACGTTTCTATGACCGATATTCTGGCCAAGAGCTTGTCGGCGTTTAGCGAACTCTATACGGCGACCGCAGCCTACGGACTGATGGCTACGGCGTTTTTCGTCGGTATCATAGCTATGGTTGCGATTGATCGATTTATACCAACCGATATCAACCCCGACGATCAAGAAGGGGTCGAGTACAAGCGCAGCCGCATCAAGCGGAAGCTACTACACAGCGGAGTGTTTATCGGTGTTGCGCTGTGTCTACACAATTTCCCCGAGGGCTTTTTGGTATTTATGACGGCGCTCGATGATCCAACTGTCGGTGTGGCCATCGCGGTGGCGCTAGCCATCCACAACATCCCCGAAGGCATCGCCATCGCCGCGCCGCTGTATGCTGCCACAAAAGATAAGTTCAAGTCTATCGCACTAGCTGGACTGACGGGTCTGGCCGAGCCAGTCGGCGCCCTCGTCGGCTATCTGTTGCTACGCGACTATCTGACGCCAGAGCTGTTTGGCTGGGTGTTCGGTATCGTCGCGGGCATGATGGTCTGTATCTGCGTGAATGAGCTGCTGCCGGCGGCGCACCGTTTCGAAACCAAGCAGCGCCAAACCAGCTATGGCTTCATCGCTGGCATGGCGGTGCTAGCGACGAGTATCACATTTTTGCAGTAAAGTTGTCTTTTTTACAAACGACTGGTATGCTGTAGGCACAAAAACATAAGCAGGAACTGATAGCATGAACCACCCTGGATTTGCTCATGTATTGGCTATCGTCGGCGTTGTCGTCTTGATCGGCGGCCTGTCGACAGCCGCCTACATGGCTTACACAAGTCAAACAACAGACGAGCAGGCTAACGAACAAGCCGCTCCCGACCAAGCCGATATGACTGAGCCGGAAGAGACGGACGAAGCTGACACCGACGAAGTCACCAACGAACCAGCGAACGAAGAGCCAGCACCTGAGCCAACACCAGCCCCGCAGCCAGCGCCGACGCCAGCTCCAGCGCCGACTCCGGCGACACCGGCACCGCGGCCATCACCACAACCTCTGACGGCCAGCGATTGTAACGGCACGTTGTCAGCGTACGTCATCGCATCAGGCGGAGCACCGGTGTCATACCAGCCACCGACGAGTTGGAAAACCGCTAAGACGTACCCCTACGGCGCTAAAGTCACCGTCTACTGCCAGCGCGGCATGACAGCGCATTCGCCGGACTATGGCCTGGTCAGCGATGCGTTCATCAAGATGAGCCAGCTGTCGCGCAGCACCCCGTAAGTTTTGGCACAATTCTACAACGCCAACGACCCTCATAAGCCACAAAATATTGCTATACTGGAACCCCATGGGGGAGACAAAACCTGTGGGCACACAAACAAAATTTATTTTCGTCACGGGGGGTGTGCTTTCGGGGGTAGGTAAAGGCATCACCGCGGCCAGTATCGGCGCAGTATTGCAGGCCAGTGGTAAAACCGTTTCGATCCAAAAATGTGACCCGTATCTTAATGTAGATGCGGGTCTCTTGAATCCCAGAGAGCATGGTGAGTGTTATGTGACCAAGGACGGCGCTGAGACCGATCTGGACCTGGGGCACTATGAGCGGTTTCTCGATATCGAATTGACTCAAAAGAACGCCACGCTAGCCGGGCGATTGCTACAAGACATGATCCGCGACGAGCGCGCCGGCAAATTCGGCGGCCAGACGGTGCAACTGGTGCCGCATCTGACCCGCTCCATCCAAAAAGCCATCAAAAAAGCCGGCGAGGTTAGCGACGTCCACATCGTCGAGATCGGCGGGACTGTTGGGGACTACGAGGGGCTCAGTTTTGTCGAGGCGATTCGTGAGTTTTCACTGCTGGTCGGCCGCGAAAACTGTGCCTACGTCCACGTTGTCTACGTACCATTTATCGGCACCAGCAAAGAGTTCAAGTCGAAGCCAGCCCAAAACGCACTGAACGATTTGCGCGGCTTTGGTATCGTGCCAGACGCCGTCATCGTCCGCACGGACGAAAAGGCACCGGTGTCGATTGCCCGCAAAATCGCGCTATTTGGCGGTGTACCGGAACACGCCGTCCAGATGATGCCAAATGTCGATAGCGTCTTTATGATTCCCAGCATCGTGGCGGGCAATGGCATGATGAACGTGCTCAACGACTTGGTCGGGGAAGAATTGAAACCAGACTTACGCGCTTGGGACGCCTTGGTCGCCCGGCAACGAAAAAAATCAACCAAGACCGTCACCATCGGCCTGGTCGCCAAATACCTGGACAACGAAGACACTTACATCTCGGTCACTGAAGCCCTAAAAAGCGCCGCCTGGGCCGAAGACGCGGCGCTTGACATCCGCTGGATCGATGCCGAATCAGCCAATGAAGCTGACTTCGCTGACGTCGATGGGTTACTGGTGCCGGGTGGTTTTGGCGATCGTGGCGTCGAAGGCAAGGTCGCTGCCGCGCGCTATGCATTGCAGCACGGTGCGCCGTACCTCGGTATCTGTCTGGGGTTGCAGGTTGCGGTCATCGCGGCAGCCCGCGCCGCTGGGCTGGACGACGCCAATTCGACCGAATTTGATCCCGATACCGCGCACGACGTGGTCTACATCATGGACGGCCAGGCTGGCAAGGAATCGACCGGGGGCACATTACGACTAGGCGATTATCCCGCGACCCTGACAGCAGGTTCCGTGATCGCGAAAACCTACGGCGCGCACGATGTCACCGAGCGACATCGCCACCGCTACGAAGTCAACCAAACCTACCGCGAGCAGATAGAACAGGGCGGTCTGGCGATCACCGGCACCAGCCCAGACGGCAAGCTTGTCGAATACGTCGAAGCCAGCGATCATCCATACTTCGTCGCCACCCAAGCTCACCCTGAATTCAAAAGCCGCCCGATGCGCGCCCACCCCCTCTTCCTCGGTCTCATTCGTGCTGCGAAGTAGATTGACTTTTTATAATTATTATGCTAAAGTCTAATTCAGATAATCGCAAAAATCAAAAAAAACATCTATTGCTATGCCTGCTCACACAGAAACATCGACATTTCATTGGTCACACGAGTCCGAAACTGAGCTCAGTGATGATATTCAATCACGTTTAGCACATATAGAGTCGCTGATTGCGATCGAGCCGATGGACGAATACACCAAAGTCGCAATTCTGCATCAGCAGCGAGAGGACTTGGCTAAAGTGATGGAGAGTGATCTGGACGAAATCGCCTTTGGTATCGTGCGAGCATCGTGGGACAAGACAGCGAGTATCACGGATTCAGATACCTGGAAAGACGGGAGATTTACTCCCGAACATCAAGCTGCTCAAAAGCTATATGCAGCTGGTATGTTCGAGCAATTCGGCGAGTTAGACACTGATCTGTCAGATGAAGCAGCGCAGAAAATTCACCGTGCGTATTTTAGCAGCTCAGATGCGTTGATTGATTTTACAGGCGGGTACCATGACCAATTAGATCTGTTGACGTTGTCTCGGCGTAGTCATATCGGTAGGCGTGAAGCAGGCGCAATTGCGGCAGGCCTGATATATAACGGAACATTCGGCACTATCCGAAACGATTTGCAAAAAACATGGCAGAGTAGTGATAGCATAGAGGCAAAGCTCGCAAAAATCAATACATTTTCATACTTGCTCCTTAATGCCGAAAGAGAAATGTACGACACTCGTCACATGCAGGAGCAGCTCCTAGATCAATTTCAGGAGATCGCTGACGATGATAGTAACTCGGCATTCATACGTCTGGCCGCACAAAACGAGCTACAGATGGCTGACGATCGTCAATCTGACGAATATGAGGTTGTTTCACTCCATAAACTACCACAAGCACAGCGTGACGAAATCATGCGGGCGAGACAGGCTCGCCAAGAGCAGTACGAGATGGAGCAGGACGAGCTACGACGAGCTTTTCCCCAGCTGAACGCTGACAAGCAGCTATATAGGCTAGCGTCAGATGCATGCGCGGAGGTCGATCGGGGGAGACTCGGATTATTCGTTACAACTCGTTCTCAAACCGCGGATATGCATCGCCCCGAGCGAGCCGAGCAGTTTTCACCGAGCGACATAGTGTTACTGACGGCGGCACACCACCGTAACTTTTTGGAGGCAGTTGAGCGAGAAAGTGGCGTCGACTTACGTCAACTCGACCTCGACACGCAGCTGAGATTTTTTCGCTTTATGAGCGAGGCAGACGCTGATAGATATGCGAGGCTTGTACAAACTCTTCAGATGCAAGACGAGGATGATCGCTACGTGCTCGCCAATGCGTTCTTGAGTACTGAGTTTGGCGATGATATCGGTGACATGATACTCGATATCGCTGAAAAAGACGATACATCAAAAGCCATGGACATCTTTGCACAGTACATGGATATCAGGCAGGCGGCACACACCATAGCCGCAACATACGATAATGACGAATATCCGAACTTTGCCGCATGTTACAACCAAGCATGGAACAAACGGTGCGCCGAACTGATGGTGTTATTGTCTGATGATTTGCTGCCACGATCAGATCGAGAAGATGCACATGAAGCACTCCGTATGATTGCATATGCGGCTCGAGAGATAGCTGATGCCACAAGTGGTGAATTTGAATTTACGCAGCTAGGGGACGTAAGCGGACATGCAACCCTGAGATCAACTTCACGCAGTGTGACCAAGACCATTCGTCCGACAGGGGCGTCAGCGAGAGTCGGCGATCGGGTCAAGATACCGGTAGAGTTGATGCCAAAACGCGCAGAACACACCCGCAACAAAACACTCAGCGTGCGACTTGACCGCGACGAATACGGCATATCACTAGACATTGGTAGTTCGGCGACGAATGGCTCGAATAACCCCTCAGGAGTTGGTGTGTTCGTTGCTGAGCAATTAGCCAAAGGTGAAGCGCGGATCGCACTGCGCCGTCAGCTCGGTCGTATCGGTGTAGGTCTACAGCCATATGGACTGACAACGATTACACTACATGGCAACCACGTACGAGAGGCATTTGCTGGATTAGAAGATATCACAGAGGGTGACTTCGCACAGCTCGTTCGTGAACATGCGAGTCGATGTGTCATTGCGGCTGAGTAGCATCCCACAGTGCTTGGAAGATATTTCGTATCGTGCTTGCGGTATCTTTGCTGTGCATGATGGTGCTGACCAGGCCACTGCGGTAGGTCGTAAATACGACGGTGTCGCCAAATATCATGATTTGAGAGTCGAACACGATGTGCTCCGGGAGGCGTTTTAGTTTGAGATATTCGGATGCGTACGATTTGATTTGTTCATACTGTTCGTATTGGACAAATGAGCGCACTGGTATTTTTGCCTCTTCTTGACGCTGTATTTGCTCATCTATCAACCCGGATAATTTTATGTCGTCTCGGTCATGTTCGCTGGGGAATATGAGCACTTCTAGATTGGTTCGTATAATTTCGTCGTAGACTAGGTGTAATGCCTCGACACCCTCTGCTGTGATGATGCCCGGTTGGTCGCTGGCGATGTGAAACATAGAGCTCAAACTAGGTAAGATACCCGTTAACTCCTCGTTAGCTGTTTTTAACGCTCGTTGTCGATGAATGAGTAGGCGCTTTAAATTCGTTGGGTTTTGGGCGATGTACAGTGATTTTTTGCCATCTTTTTTGCTCGCCAGGCCGAGCTTCTCAAGCTTTTCACAAATCATGTAGCCGTTTGTTCGGCTTTCGCCGGTTTTTTCGGCGAGGTCAGCGGGGGATAGCTGGCCGTGCTCTATTAGGGCTAGATAGCCGCGAGCCTGGCTTTCGGTTAGCCCAGCTTTTCGAACGATCGTTAATAGGTCAGTGTTTATATTGGACGAATCATCCATACACTCACACTAGCAAACGTTTATGTATTTGTCAATGTAAAATTGACAAAATTATAATATTTCTACCTCTGTAGAGTTATTATTATTCATAACATTATTGACATAATATACAAACAATGCTAAAGTATATCCAGTTGATCGAGAGGCAAATTGATCGACCGGAAGTTTTACAAAGTAAGGAATAGTATCGACGATGTCGAATTCGCAGAAGGTTACACGCCAGACGCTTGAGTTCCATCCGCGATCATTCCCACGATAGATGTGTCGAGTGTTATAAACTCCATGTCGACGATTCGTGATTTGTATTGCACTTTCATTCGTATGAGGCAGGTAGTCATGAGAAGCTACCAGACAAACTCATGCCCGCTGAGGTAGGTATCTGATCTCGCAGATAGATAGCTACCGATTGCGGTCCATCACAACCGCTCAATAATTTGGATTAGCGCAAGACTACGTCGCGTAGGGTTGTTTGCTGATGCCAAATGACGCACCTTACAAATCAGAGTGAATAACTGTCAGATAACCAGTCTGATCGGGGTCGTGGGGGATTCTAGAGCCCCACGACCTGATCGGACACGGCCTGGAAGCTTTGCGGACAAATAGTGTCGCAGACGCCGTGAAGTTGGTATCGATCCCGATGAGGGGTTAAACAAACGCCCCTCAAAGGGCGAAACCAACTGAATCTGACAGGAGAGAGGGCCTACATGGCCACCAACGTCAAGCTCAACACCCTCGCTCAGACCGCGCACCTCGTCCCCCTGCCGGGGACGTTCGCGGCGGTCTCGTCCTTCTGCGAGCAGTACTCGCAGGAGGCCGGCGGCAAGCAGGCGAGGGTGGGCACCCTCGCGGCCGCCCTGGCGACGCGGACGAGCGACTTCTGGTCGCCCGTCCTGCCGCGCGGGCTCAGGCTCAACACGGCGGAGGAGGTCCAGGCCGCCGACCTGGACGCCCAGCGCGTCCGGGTCCGGCCGATCGAGGTCGGCGACCCCGACCTGATCGTGTCAGGGCACGCCGGCACGCGGGAGGTCTTGGCCTCCCGCTGGCCGGCGGCGGTCGTCCTCAGCGGCAACATCGCCCCCGAGGACATCTCCGGTCAGGTGGTGGCGGGCACCCTCCCGCCCCACCTGGCCGCCGAGGCGGGGGCGTACGTCCCGGTCTCCATCCGTGGATTCGACTACGCCACGGATGGTGACCTCGGCGGCGACGAGCTGCGTCAGCGGCTCGTCATCGGCTCGGCCGTCAAGGTCACGGTCGAGTGAGCATCATCCGCAGGAGCGTCTGCGGGATATAAATGAAGCGCTACGCGTGATCGTCGCTCCAAATGGGGGAGTGGCGTACGGGGATTTCGCTCGTGTGAGCCCCAGTCGATCGGTTGCGAGTCCGAGAAGTCGACGCGTACAGGCACTGCAATGCCTAAGACAAATTGCAGCAGGGAACGGGTAAGCTACGAGAGCTGACGTTCTTGGGCGATAGTTCGCTATCGCTCGTCTCGCAAGAGACTGAATTGCCGCTGTGAGTTTTTATGGAAACCGTTTTCTCGAAAAAAACGGAACCCCCTACCTACCTCCACCCGGAGTTAGGTTCTCAATTCACCCTCGAAAGGAGGTGAATCATGTCCCCCAAGGACATGCCCAAGCACCGTCCGGTGCAGGGCACGCCCGACCGGCGACCGGTGGTCTACACGACCTCCACACCGCCTCGCAAGGCGTGATCTCATCCAGGGAGCTCTACCTGGGTCATCAAAAATTGAGCTGAGTGAACGGAGGCGCCTCATCAAATCGCCTCCACTTACCCTTGAAATCTCATGAGTGAACAATACGTTTATACATGAGCTTTCAAGCTCGATTACATAAGGAGTACAGAGAAGTGAATCATCCAAAACCATCAGATATTTTTCCTCGTGAGCAGGCGGTACCAACAGATAGTTTGTCGGTGCCTGAAATTGTCGACGCACAGGAAGTGCAAGGCACGAGTGTACATGAGCTCGGTAATCCTGAGTTGCCGATCGCGGCGTATCGCGAGCAGATCGTCAATGCTGTTGAAGCTTCTCAAGCGACAGTGATAACTGCCGAGACGGGCGCGGGCAAGAGCACGCAAGTGCCACAATTTCTAGCTGAGGCCGGGTATGAAGTGGTCGTGACTCAGCCCCGTATTGTCGCCGCTCGTACGTTGGCGGGTCGAGTTCGCGATGAAGTCACCGCGAAAAAAGGCGAGAGCTATGCGGATTTTGTCGGCTACCGCACGGCGCGCGAGCGTGACGACAAACATGATCCACAAATTCTTTATGTTACCGATGGTTTACAACAAGTTCGTGAGTTGTCCGGTGCCGGTGTTGGCAAGAGGCAGGTGTTGGTGCCCGATGAAGCTCATGAGTGGAACTTGAATATGGAAGTGTTGATCGCGTACTCCAAGAAGCGTATGAAAGAAGATCCAGATTTCAAAGTTGTTATTATGAGCGCAACACTGGATGCTGAGCCATTGGCACGCTATTTTGAGCAGGATAATGAGACGTACACACCTATTATCGAAGTACCTGGTCGGACATATGATGTCAAAAAAGAAGAAGGCGGCGATGTTGCGGATCAGGCGATTCGATTCGCGAAAGAGGGCAAGAATACATTGGTATTTGTACCTGGTAAAGGCGAGATTAGCGCAACAATTGCTGAGATTGAGCGAGCGAAGATTGAAGGCGCAACGGTGTTGCCACTGCATGGACAGCTCGATGCAGCTGAGCAAAAGAAGGTGTTTAAGCACTATGATGGTGTAAAAGTGATTGTCTCGACAGACGTCGCCCAAACAAGTATCACGATCGATGATATCGATGCGGTCGTCGATAGCGGTTTGGCGCGTCGTAATGAAGTAAAAAACGGTGTCGAGGGGTTGTATTTACGGCCAGTTTCGAAAGCCGACTGTTTGCAGCGAGCTGGTCGGGCGGGGCGTACAAAAAAAGGTGAGTATGTGTTGGCTCAATTGGATAATAACCCATTTGTACCTATGGATGATCGCGAAGAATACGGCACACCAGAAATACTGCGAACACAACTCGACGGTATGGTGCTACGGCTTGCAAAGAACGGGTTTGATGCTGATGAGTTTGATTTCTTCCACAACAAAGACAACGAAGGTCGCGATATCAAACCCGAGATTGCAGCTGCAAAGAAACGACTCCAAAAGCTGGGAGGCCTGAACGAAGATGGAACTATCACAAAGATCGGTCGCCAAATGGAGCGCATGCCTGTCGAGTCGCACTATGCACGCATGATGATCGAAGCTCGGCAGTATGGCGCAGAGGTGCAGACGCAGCTGGCAGCGATGCTCGCCACCGAAGAAGTTGGCGGCGTGATATTCAATGGTCGGGACAGCCAACAGCGTTGGCGTGAGCTAGTCGGTATCGTCGGGCAATCTGATATGTTGGTGCAGCTCCAAGTGTTTCTCGGTGCTCAAAAGCTATCAGACAAACAAAAACGAGATCGTGATATCATCGTCAAAAATTATAAACGTGCAAACGAAACCTATCGACAGCTGCGACACGCCGAAAACTTGAAGGATATTGATTTGTCGAACCCGAATACGGAGCAGCGTGAGCAGCTCGTGCGCTGTATCATTTCTGGAATGGTTGATAATCTATACACCCAAGAGTATGGACGTGGGTATGTTGGCGCAAATGGACAACAACGTGAGCTCGGCAATCGCTCGACAATTTCCGGTGGCGCTATGGTGGTCGGTAAGCCGTTTGATTTGTCGATAACGACTCGTCGTGGGCCGATGACACTTCATTTGATCGAGTCAGCCACGCAAGTACCGTCTGTCGAGGTGCTGCGAGACGTTGCTCCACAACTGTTTAGTACTCGACATGAGGAATATCAAGTAGATGACAATGGAGTTGTTGTCTCGAAAGCCCAAACAATTTTCAACGATCAGCCGATGCAGAGCTACGTAGTGGAGGCTAGTCAGCCTTCAGCAGGGCGTCACGCATGGCTGATCGATGAGGTGTATCGTAACACACCGGCATTACGTGAGACGGTAGGTGAATTGCGGGCGTTGCAGCAACGAACGACTGAAGAGTTACCAGTATTTAGTGAAGTTCATGCCAAGCAATTGCTGGCGCATGCAGTCAGCGATACCGACCGCATGGCGGATGCTATGCAACAAGTGCCGGAACTTTCATTGTTTGATATCGTGCCAGTCGACGTGGTCCAGCAGATTTTGGATAACTCGCCGGATGATTTTGCCGGTCAGCCGGTTGAATATCAGGCTGGTGTGCCAGTTATCCGTATGCAACCAGAGACGATAACAGCTTGGGATAGTCCGACAGCATTGCCGGACGGACGAGAATTGCATGTATCGTATAATTGGCGAACGCAGCCACTAGCCGAGCTAATGCAGTCGATACGTGTCGCCGAGCAACAACGCCTCGAAGAACAGCGTTTGGCGGAAGAGCGACAGCGTGCCGAAGCAGACAAGCGTGCTCGCGAAGCTGAAGAACGGCTGCAAGCCAAGCAGTTGGATCAGCAACAGCGTGAACAGGCCGAGACGATCGCTAATACACTACTCGATGATTTGAACAATATCAAATCACATGGTGTACCCGCTGAATGGTACGACGACGTTGAACGTCTATGGGATACGTGCATCAGCATCTTGAATTCAAACGGCTACGGATCGTATCGTATGGCTCGAGCCACCGAAGCGCAACGTGATTTTGATAGCATACGAGCCAAGATCGATGCGCACGAAGAGGAGTTTCGAACTAGCGCAGTGACTGCAGATTCGCTGGCAGCGCTCGCAGCCAAATACTCGAATCACTAGAGTGCTCTGAGGTGCGGCGAACACGACTC
>JAUIGH010000015.1 GCA_030429935.1 bacterium
TACACAATTTTCGCCTCTTGCGAATTGCCTTGATGCATGGATCGCAATTCTAATCTTGCGACACCTGACCAATCATGATAAGGACTGTAACCCCAAGTAATTTCAAATGATCCAGACTCGCCTGCGAAGTGTATCGTTCGATTGGCGGTACTTAAATCTCCTCTGTCATCGTATTTTTGATCTATAGTGTAAATGCAATTTGGATAAGTTTTTTTACCAACTTTTACTGCTTTGAGTTGTCGGAGAATTATATTATTTTTGATGTGAGGCTCTAGCACAGCGACTACGTCGAGTAGCTCAGTGGCTTGTTTTAACGCTAAATTCGGAAAAACATCACGCGGTTCAGCGTAGTAGCTTTCTTGGCGATCACCGTTCACATATCCTTGTAATATTTCAGATACTCGAGACGCTGCTGTTGTTGTATACAGCTCAGGCATAATGGGATATACTATACAACATAATGAAAAGTCCATCAATGACAATACGTGAGTGGTTAGCAGATGCAGCTAATGAACTCGCCGATGCAATGATCCCGAGTGCACGATTGGACGCTGAAATTATTTTGGCTCACACTATTAACCGCCCGCGGACGTGGCTGCATGCCCACGGTGATGAGCCACTTGATCCGCGGCGGCGTGACATCGCCGACGCGCGTGTCGAACTACGACTCGAGCGCGTGCCAGTAGCCTATATCATTGGCCACAAGGAATTTTACGGTAGGCGATTTCAGGTAACGACGGACACGTTAATTCCCCGCCCTGAATCCGAAGCAGTCGTCGAACTACTCAACTCGTGGCTAGAAAACACCTCCGCTACCCAGCTGATCGATGTCGGCACAGGTAGCGGCTGCCTGGGGATTACTGCCAAGCTCGAACATCCGCAATTGATGGTGACGTTGTCTGATATCAGTAAGGATGCCCTGAAAATTGCTCGAAAAAACGCTAACTTACTAGATGCAGATGTCCAATTTCTGGCTAGTAATTTACTCGGCGAGTATCCACTCAAAGCTGACATTGTACTCGCTAATCTACCTTACGTAGATCGATCGTGGCATGTCAGTGATGACACATGGCACGAACCTGACAGCGCGCTTTACGCCGAAAATGGTGGTCTAGCGCTTATCAAGCAGCTAATCGACCAGGCACCAGATTCGCTCGCCGCACACGGTGCGCTCATCCTCGAAGCCGACCCGCGTCAACACGCTCGCATCATCGATCACGCCGAAACACGGGGTTTCACGCTTGTCACACAGCGCGACTTTGGCTTGTTGCTCAGCTATTCTTCGTAAGCAGCGAGTGTGACTTTGGTGGTGCGGCTTTGGTCTCCGCGCTGATAGGTGACTTCGATGGTGTCGCCCGGTGCGTATTCGGCGACCAGACTGGCCACGCCGCCGCGTGGACCGACCTCGATGTCACCGATCTGGGTGATCACATCGCCTTGCTCCAAGCCGGCGTCGTCCGCTGGGCTGCCGCTGGCCACGGCGTTGCCCTGGCCTTCGCTCATGATGTAGGCGCCCTGGGTGACGCTGAGGTCGTATTTCTTGGCTAGCTCGGCGTTGACCGGAATGTAGCGCACACCTAGGTACGCGCGCTGCGGCTCGTCGCCGGCCAGGACTTGCTTAAGCAGACCTTTGGCGGCGCTGATTGGGATGGCAAAGCCGATACCTTCGGCGTCTGCGGCGATCGCGGTATTGACACCGATGACTTGGCCGCTGGTGTTGAGCAGTGGACCACCGGAATTCCCCGGATTAATCGCCGCATCTGTCTGCAGTAGGTCGGTCAATGTCTCGACCGAGTCACCTGCCTGAGCAGCGATGGGTCGACCGGTGCCAGAAATAATACCGCTGGTGACGGTGTTTTGATATTGACCCAGCGAGTTACCGATGGCGACGACGCGTTGGCCGATTTTGACCGTCGTCGAGTCACCCAGCTGGACGGTCGGCAAATCTTTAACCCCAGCGATGCGTAGGAACGCCAAATCATTCAACGGATCGGTACCGACCACCTCGACATCATCGTACGTCGTGCCGTCGCTCAAAACGACCTGCAAGTTACGCGCGCCGTCGATGACGTGCTTGTTAGTCAACACGTAGCCCTCACTGCCGACAATCATGCCCGAACCAGCGCCTTCCTGCAGCGAGTAGCCCCAGTAAGCGTTGCCGGTTTCGACTTCGGTGACGATCGAGACGATGCTGCCGGATGTGGCTTCGACGACGCTTGATATAGTGGTTTCTTCGGGAGTCGATAGCGCGTTCCCGTCGTTGGCGACGGTCTCACGCTGGGTGATTGGTTGGTCGCCGAATTGATTTTGCACCAATAACGTCGCTCCGACGCCGACCCACACCAACACCAGTGCAATCAAACTGCCGAGGACGACACGTTTTACTCGTTTGGCTCGTCGTGCTTCACTATCGCCGTTTTTCATATCTACTGCTGCCCTCCTTATAATGAACCGGTTGGTGAAATGTTATTGAAAAACAGTACCATGATAACTATAAGAGAAGCTGAAAATAGCACCGGCAACAGGATGTCTTGCAGTCGCACGGCGTTGTTGCGGTGATACGCTTCGTAGACACGCTCCGACAAAAACGCCATCAGTGTCGCTACCAGTGCCAATTGCGCGACCTGCACGCCGCCGCTTTCACTCAGTCCGTATGAAAACAACCAATGATAACCAAGCCACCCCAGCTCGGCCATGACAAATCCGCCGACCAGGCTGAGATACGTCACCAGTGAATCGCTGTATTGCATCAATGCGTGTCGGAAGGTCACAAAACCGATGATCCACATGCCGATCACGAAGACGATCACATCGATGCCGTAGGCCATCATCGCCAAGGCATTGACGCCGAGAAACAGCGCGATCAGCGCTTGGGCGACGACCAGCGCTCGCTTGGACCGCGGCTTGATAAATAACAACCAGACGATGTAGGCCACCGTCATGGCAACCTGGAACCAAACGATGCCAGCCGCTTGTGTGATAATCACCACGTAGCTGAGACCGACGATGATGTCGACCAAGTTTGCCAAGATATTCGCTACCCAAAATCGTGGTCGGACGGCAAAGACACGCCATTTGCTGAGCAGCACTAGCCCGAGCGGCAACCAAATCGACTGCGTCGATAACACCACCAGCAGGATGATGATCGCCAACGCCACATTGAGAGCCGCGTAGGCTGCTTCGGTGACATGCGAACGCCGGGGCTTGCTTTTGAGAAACTCCATACTACCCGCCATTGTACCATTTACTGCGTGGTTTGTGCTGGCTGCGGCCCGATGATGATCACAAAATCGATACCGACGACATTGACTGGCGGTGCGGTGGTTTTGGCGGTGATCGCGTAGAGTGATTCGAGACGCTCTTTAGTGGCCGATTTGCTGCCAGTCAAATCATAGACTTCGTACGCCGCGTAGTCGCCGTCGGGTGCGTTGCCGACCGCGCCAGACGCGACCGTAAAGCCTTCGTCGCCGAGCTTTTGCGCCAGGTCATTTGCAGCTCCCGCGACCCCGCTACCGTTGTAGACACCCAGCTGGGCTTGCTCGCGCACGACTGGATCCGAGGAAATCTGCTGTTTGATGTAATTGCTGATCGACGTATAATCAAAGTTTCCGCTGGTCGGGGTCAACAGCTGGCCACCGCCGACGTTAATACCAGTGTAGACTTCTGGATCGGCATCGGTCAGATTGATCGACACGATCTGCTCACTCGGTATGTTGTTGCCGAGATCCATCAGCGTGCGAATTTCTTTGGTCTCGAAATTGGTGCGCAAGTTATCCCCCAGGGCGTCGACCAAGCTCGTCACTTTGCCCAGATTTGTCAGCGTACCAGTGCTGGCAGCCTTTTCACGGATAGCTTTGAGGATTTTTTGTTGGTACTGCTCGCGGTCAAAGTTACCGCCGCCGAGTCCGTAGCCCCCACTGGCGTTACGGGCGCGCGCGAGTGCCAAGGCGCGTTCGCCATCGATTGTGCCGGTCGGGCCGTTTTCGTACCGCACCAAATTACACTGGAAATTACACTGCCAATCAAAATTCGGATCGTAGATACCGCGTTCATCGTCGCTTTCGATCACCACACTGATACCGCCGACCGCATCGACCACATCCTCCACAACTGTGTAATTGACCTGGGTCGTGTACTGGATATCCATGCCGACGACTTCGCCAGCTTTTTCGCGCAGTTTAGCGGTGCCAGCGGCTTCATCTTCGCCAAAATTCGAGAAGCATTGATAGACTTCGTTGATGCGTCCGCTATAGCCGCTGGTGCAAGCTTCGCCATCGAAATCGACGTACATATCGCGCGGAATACTGATCATGTAGGCGTCTTTTTTCTCTTGGTCGATACTGACAACCATCATCGAATCGGTCAGATACGGCGCGCCTTGTCCGCCGTTGGCATTGTGCGCATCGCTGTCTTCGGACGTGCCAAATACCAATATGTTGCTGCGGCCGTTATCGTCAGTACGTAACGGCGCGGCTTGGACCAGACCCAGCAAATCGCCTTTGAAGATATTACCGCTGGCAATCAGGATTTTGACGCCCACATAACCGCCGATCAATAGACCGAGCACCAGCAGCGCGATAATAATGCGCTTGATTAGCTTTTTCTTGGACAGCTTGTACTTACGGGCTTTTTTATCGTGCTTTTCCTGCTCGTGGATGTCACCGAGCGATTGATCAATATCGGCTCGACTCAAGCCGTGGTGCTGTTCGGGCTTGAGCGCGTTGTGTGCAGCTTCGCCTTCACTGGCCGAACCAGGCCGCGTAAAACCTTGCGCGCCTTCGACCGACGGCTGCAAACCGCGAGAACCCTCAGTCGTCGGTCGGGCTGAGGGTGTACAGCGGCGCGGAATAAAGCCATCGATACTCGGTTGTTGGTCAAGTCGCATAAAACTAGTGCCTACTATACTACGCCGAGCACATTTTTTGTAGTCGGTTGACTGGGTGTTTTTGACCTACTTTTTAAGCAATGAAGCGTGTATAGTACGTAGTAATGGAAGCCAGCTTTCTCGATCGTCACCCGGCAGTCCGCGACGGACTAAATTTTGTGATTTTTGTGGTGCTGGTGATCATCGGCACACTGTTTATCAATACCTTTGTGTTTCGTAGTTTCAACGTCGTCGGCCCCAGCATGGAGCAGACCATGTACACCGGCGACCGGCTGATCGTCAATCGCTTGCCCGTCACCTGGAGCCAAGTCCAAAACGAACAATACACGCCAGAGCGCGGCCAAATCATCGTCTTTCGTAATCCGCTCTACACCGAGGGCGGCCGCGACGAATACGTCGTCAAACGTGTCATCGCATTCGCAGGAGAACGCGTCACCGTCAAAGATGGCCAAGTCCGCGTATACAACGACGCAAATCCAACTGGCTTTGATCCCGACGCACTGGAACTACCCGGCAATCCCGGGCCTGGCTCGCCGACCAGTGGTGATGTCGATGTAGAAGTCACCGAAGGAACATTGTTTGTCATGGGCGACCACCGCGAAGGCAACTTTTCGTCGGACTCACGCAGCAGCTTGGGCATGATTCCGCTATTTGACGTGATCGGTCCAGTCGGCCTACGCATCTGGCCACTGAGCGGATTGTCGACGTATTGATTTAGCTAGGCGCTTTTGTCGAGTTCAGCCAGTATGCGCTGCAACTCCGCGTCGTCACGAAACGAAATCGTCAGCGTACCCTTGCCTTGTCGGCCGACTTTGATGTCGACTGGCGCCGATAGCCACGACGAGATGCGACCGGTTTCGCTGACGTAGCGTTTGACGGGTCCAGGCTTTGCTTTGGCTGGTTTGTCGGTCTGTTTTAGGTGGGCGGCGACTTGTTCGATGCGCCTGGCCGACCATGATTCAGCGATAATTTTCGGCAGTAGTTCTTCGACGAGTTCTGTGGGCAATTTGATCAGTGGTCGGGCTTGACCCTCGGACAATTCGCCACTGGCTAGGGCTTGCTGCGCGGATTTCGGCAACTGTAGTAATCTGAGCGTGTTGCTGATAGCACTCGGCGATTTGCCGCCGACTCGCTCGCCGATTTGTTCGAGCGAGAGATTGAATTGATCGCGTAATTTGGCGTAGGCGGTGGCCGTCTCGATGGCGGTCAGATCACGACGCTGCAAGTTTTCGATCAAGCTCAGCTCCAGTTTATGCTGATCACCTAACGTGCGGACGATGGCCGGGACTTTCTCTAACCCGGCGGCTTTGGCGGCCCGGTAGCGCCGCTCGCCCGCCACTATAGTGTAGCCGCCCTCGGCGCGTGGTGTTACGATCAACGGCTGGATGACGCCGTGTTCGCGAATCGATGCGCTCAATTCATCCAGCGCGGCTTCGTCAAACATCCGGCGCGGTTGCTCGGCATCGGGTTGGATTTCTTTGATTTGGATATTGCGCAGGTCGCTGACCTGGTGATCTTGACCGGCTGTCGGATCGAACGACTCGTCCAGTAGATCGCTCGGAATCAGCGCATCAAATCCTCTGCCTAGCCCACGTTTAGCCGACACGTTCTGTCACCTCCTTGGCCAACGCTTTGTAGGCTTTGGCGCCTTTTGAAAATCGATCATAGACACCGATTGGCACGCCGTGACTCGGTGCCTCGGCGAGGCGTATATTACGAGGGATGGTCGTCTGGAAAACTTTACCAGGAAAATGTTTCTTGATCTCTTCGTGCACTTGGCTACTCAGGCTAGTGCGGCTATCCATCATGGTCGGCAGCACGCCCACCAGGTCGAGCGTCGGGTTCATGCTTTTACGGATCAATTTCATGGTCTCGAGCAGCTGGCCTAGCCCCTCGAGTGCATAAAACTCGGCCTGGACCGGCAGCAATAGATACCGCGATGCAATCAAGGCATTGACCGTCAGTAGGCTGAGACTCGGCGGACAATCGATAATGACGACTTCGTAGGCTTGGCCTTTCATATGTGCCAGCGCATTTTGCAAGCGACTAAAGCGACGATTGGCCTGTGCCAACTCGACTTCGGTATTCGCCAGGTGCGGTGTGGCCGGTGCCAGTGATAAATTTTTGTGTTCGGTGTCGATGATAATTTCGTGGAGCGGCTTTTTCTCGAGCATGACCTCTGTCATAGTAGCCTGTAGCGATTGTTTGTCGATGCCGAGTCCGCTCGATGCGTTGCCCTGCGGGTCGAGGTCGATCAATAGCGTGCGTTTGCCTTGCTTGGCCAGATAGTATGCGAGATTAATACTGGTCGTCGTTTTACCGACACCACCTTTTTGATTTGTCACCGCGATCACGACCGTCACGCTATTTGTTTCCCTCGCTTCATATCTGCTCATCAGTATAGCATGAGCAACAAAAAAACGCCTCAGTTGTTGAGGCGTTTTAGGGTGCGAGTTACTTCGCGAGTTTGCCGATCTCGATACGAGAATATTTCTGGCGGTGACCCATTTCTTTATGGACACGTTTTTTGGCTTTGTAGCGGATGACGCGAACTTTGTCGCCTTTGACTTCTTCCTCTACAACCTTCGCTTTGAGCTTCGCTCCACTGACCAGAGGCGTGCCGACTTTCGATTTATCTCCGTCGACAAGCATGAGAACGTCGAGATCGAGCTCTTTGGTTCCTTCCGGGAGGCGGTCCACCAGGAGGGTCTCTTTTTCGCTGACGACATATTGCTTACCGCCAACTCTAACGACTGCTTTCATAGCTTCCTTTGTACTTTAGTTTTTCAATCTGATGTATTGTAGCAAAAAATCGGTAATCAATCAAGAACTAGACCGCTGTCTCATACCCGTCGACCTGCTACTACGTTGTTGGCGTGCAGCCAACCATCGACGCTTCCACACTCCATGTATTCGCCTTTAGCTTCACCTACCACAACCTCGCCCCCAGCGGCTACGTACTGATTGATTACGTCAGTAATTTGGTATTCATGGTGAGCAGGATTCTCTGGTATGGATAGAGCTATGTCAAATTGCTGCTTGTTGAGTAGAAAAAAGCCGGAGTTGTTCAGATTACTCGGCGCGTCCTCTATATTCGGTTTTTCGACAATTCGCACAAAGTTACCATCTTCATTTTTTTCGATAACGCCATATTTTGGGATATCTTGACGTGGCACAGGGTTGCCGAGTAACCCAGTCGTGAGCCCACGGCTCTCCGCCAGAGCAATCAGGTCTTTTGCATTTGACCCACCATCGGCTCGATAAAAGAACTGATCGCCGTACACAAATAACGCCGACTCATCTTGGTCAATATACTTCGCAGTTATTCGTGCAGGAATGGCGGTGCCATATTCGCCTGTCGTCGGCTGTAGGATGAAATGAGTTTGCGCGGATGTCAGTGGCGCAATCAAATCTAACAGCTCTTCTTTACCTTTTTGCCGCAAGTAGTCGTTCAGCGGTATGTTGCTTCGGTAATAACTTTGTAGTTGTGCACTTTGCTCGCTAACAGAAAAATATATATCCGTTATGCCCGCTTCTAGTAAATCTTGAACAATGTAGTCCACAACTGGACGTTTGCCGACTGGCAGCATGCATTTCTCGATCGATTTCGTGATTGGCAGCATTCGTGTACCCCAACCTCCGACAGTAACGACAGCTTTCGTAACCTTCATACAGTCAATTGTACCAAATCCGTGCGCTACGCTATACTTATTTCCATGAAGAAAAGCTTAAACGGTTTCACGCTCGTCGAATTACTCATCGTCATCGTTGTCATCGCTATCCTAGCTGCGATATCTGTGGCTGCCTACAATGGCATCTCTGCACGAGCTAACGAATCGCGAGCCTATGCGCTGTTAACGCAAGCTCAAAAATACATCCAGCTCCAACATACAGCAGACGGCACGTACCCCGAAACTATCTCTGGCGCGCAGCTAGGCGATGATGTCCAGTACGTCGCAACAGACACGACATACTGCGCCCAAATCGAAACCAAATCAGCAACCTACAGCGTGACAGCCAGCTCACAACCGACCGCAGCAGAATGTACGCTTGGCAGTGGCGGCACGACTAATGTTGCGCTAGGCGCAAACGCATCTTCGCCATCCAATCCACGCAACCAATCATATTCATTGCTGACAAACGGCAATACGAGCTCGCAGCTGTTCGACGGTGGATCTAATCGCACAGTAACGGTCGACTTAGGCTCAGCCCAAATCATCTCAAAGATCATAGTCTGGCACTATTATAACGACGGCAGAACCTACAATGACACAAAAACCGAAATCAGCGCCGATGGCACGACATGGAAAACCATTTTTGATAGTTCGGTATCTGGAACATACAAAGAAACTGCGGCTGGTCACACAATATCATTCTTCCCGACCAATGCGAGATATATTCGCGACAGCATAAACGGCAGTAGCTCGAACGGCTCAAATCACTGGTACGAAATAATGGCCTACTAACTACTCTTCATCAAACCGCTGCCAGGTCGGGTCGTGCGAGATGTCGTCTTGGACGTGTGACCAAAATGTATTCAGCTCACGAGTGTCGGGTGCGGCTTCAAGCGTCCAGTTGTCGTCGTGTGTGTTGACGTCATTTGCGATCGCTTGGGTCAGCTCATCGTCGTCGTTTTGCACGGTGGCGAGCTGCAGCGGCTGGTAGCGTAGTGTCGGCAGATGGAGTTTATGGTGGGTTTTGAGGTGGAGCATTATTTTTTTTATTTTCTATGCATAAAATCATTTTCACGTTTTTTTTGTGTGTTCTCTGGATATTCACCTTGCACTAGAACTGTCAGCGGGCCTAGCTTGGCGTAGTAATCTATCGTGAGGAGGGTCGCTTTTCTGCCTGCCTCTATCGGAGATCTAGAATGATCTTCTCTACCCGATTCAGAGTCGATAGAAAAATCTACACTGTGTGTTTCGACTGACATATATACACCCTAGCATAAGCGTGAACATATGTCAATATTATGCTCGTTGTCGCTGGTCCATTTCGTCGTGACTCAGGCCGAAGTAATGGGCGATTTCATGCCAGACGGTGCGTTTGATCTGTTCGTACAGTTTTCGTTCGTCGCCATGAGTAATTTGCATGATTGGGTGTTTGAAAATCGTGATTGTGTCCCCCGCCAGCCCCGATTCATAGCCGCTGCGCTGGGTGCGCGGCACGCCTTCGAACAGTCCGAGCAGCAGCTGGTCGCCGCGAAGTTTCAGTTTTTCGGCTTGTTCGGCGGTCGGTTCGTCTTGGATCAAAATCTGAACATGCTCCAGCTCAGCCATGTGCTCGGGCGACAGTTCGCTCATCGCCCGCTGGATCAGATCGATAAAATATTCATCACTCATAGCCCTCTACTATAGCAAAATCCCCGCGCCAGTTCGATGCGGGGATCAGCGTGTGTTTTATGTAGCGTCTATCTACAAACTGTCGTCGTCACGTCGGCGAGCCGAGCGGATGACGTACCAGGTCACCAGGACTGCCAAGATGATGACCACCCACCAGTACCAGCAGAGGCCAAGGATTTCCCAGCAGCCTTCGTTGCTGTCTTCGTCATCTGTATCAGTCGTTGCAGTCGCTGAATCTTCGTCGTCCTCACCGAGTACGGCGACGTCTTCGGTCGATTCTTCTTCCTCTTCCTCATCGCTAGAGGCAGAGTCTGTGCCTAGGCCGATGACGGCTGGATTCAAGATACCGCTACCGCCAGTCGATCCGCCGAGTAGTGATTGGACGAAAATCGGCTGTGGCGAATTTGAGTTCTCAGAATTGCTAGAGCCGTTATCGGTGTCCGCTCCAAGTACAACCGTTTCCTCTTCATCTTCGTCTTCCGGGTCTGGGATTGTGGTAGGCTCCTCGTAGACGACTGAAACCGTGTCATTCGACGTATTGCCTGCTGGATCGGTTACCGTAAGCTGATAGACATATGTGCCGTACGCACTGACCGTAGTAGACTTGGTTGCGCTCTCATCGTCACCACCAAATGCAGTTACGCTCGGTCCGCTCAGCTGCGTCCAGGTGTATGATGCCGTTGCATCGTTTGAGCTGCCTGTCAGTGTCGCAGATGTTCCAGTTACGTTTTGGTCAGGGCCTGCGTCAGCAGTTGGACTTGATCGATCAAGCGTCAAACCACACCACTGTGACCACTCACCAGCATTGCCAGCCATATCGACTGCCCGCACACGGTAGTTGTAGGTGCCGTCTTCGTCGCGAATCGTGCCGGGGCGCTCAGAGTTATTAACGTTGGTTGTAAACTCATACGGCGCAATTTTGTTACGGTCAGCTTGGTACTGGTAGTAATCAGCATCAGCGACATCGTCCCAGTTAACCGTAATAGTACGGTTGTTGATCGTGGCATCACAACCCACAACTTCACCAGCGGTTTCGACTGACATACCGCTGACTTTGGCTGGTGCTGTGTTGTCAATGGCAACGGTAATTGATGTGGAAATATTGCGATTTGTTGCTTTGTCGTATGCTTTAGCGCGGATGCGGTATTCACCATCAGGCAGGGAAGAATCGCATGTACCGTAGTAAGCTGCTGCACATAGGTCTAGATCAACTACGCTCAGTGTCGACTGGTCAATAGTGTAGTTTCTAGTACTAAAGTTGCCAGCAGGACCAGAAACATCAAAGCCGTATTGATCCAGGTTAGAACCAGTGCCGTCAAAATCGACGCTCACTTTCAGATCATCAACAAAAGCATTGTTGACAGGGGATATAAATGTAACCGCTGGGACTGTGTTGTCGATCACTAGGTCGTTCACCCATGCCACAGTTGGTGCGTTGTTAGGCATGTCCTTAGCTGTTAATCGCAATCTGTATGTGCCGTCTGGAACTTCAGTTGTGTCAACATTTGCTTCGTAGTAGCCGGTTGCAGCGTTGTACACCAAGTTAACTTCTGTGCCTCGAACACTTCCCGAACCGTACAATCTTGCACGAGCAACACGAATATCAGATTCATCGTCGATTTGTGCTTGAACTAAGATTGTTTTACTAATCAAATCACCATCGGTCGGGTTGATTGATGTAATTACAGGACTGGTTGTGTCGGCTGGTGCGGCGAGCGTGTACAGACCAGCAGTACGTGGCGACGCGACGCCATCTCGCACGTCGTTGTAGTTGTCGATTTCCTGGTAATCGTACTGGTCGTCGGCGTCGTCTACGCTACCAACGGTAATGTCGTCGACGTAAATGTGTGGCACGTCAACCGAGTGAGAGTTGCTGCCGCTGATGGATAGGTTGGAATTTGGCTTGTCGACGTTGATGTCGTGCCAGCCGTTATCGTAGGCGGTGATGTTGTCGATGGTGGTGTCTGTATCTTTGCCGATGACCACGCCAGAGCCTTCAAACCCATAGACGGTCACGTCGATGATTGACGACAAGCTTGACTCGTAGACGTTTATGCCGTGCAGCTGCTGCGGCCATGGCTGGTCGTCGCTACTGGTGACGGTGATGTTGCGGATCACGACATCGTTTGCCCGCACACCGATGGCAGAGTTGTTATCGTTGCAATTTTTGCAAGGTTTGAAAAAAGCTGCGTCGAGCGTGTAGCCTCCGCCGTCGATCGTGAGCGCCTTATCAACAGTTACTTGTTCAGAAGTTTCTAAGTTTTCGTTAATTCGAAGCGTATCACCAGCTGACGCTGCGTCTACTGCTTCTTGGAGCGAGTCGTATGTTTCGCCGCCTGGTACATTAGTGACAGCCGTTGCTGCGACTGGGTCTGGATCGTTGTCGACGATTGTGCGCACTGTCAACGAATTGACATTGTTCGAAGTGTCTGTTGCCACAAAGACGACATCGTACGCACCGTCTGACAAGCGCGTCGAATCAACAGCGGAAATCGAATAGCGATTTCCAGACTTGTTCATTTTTTTACCGTTTGGGTTGCCTATCAGGCTACTGCTGGTGCCACCCGGGTGGCGCACCGAGACTTTGACAGACTCAACTGCTGTATCGTCTGTAACCGTAACGTTAACTGACTGATTGCCGCTGACGGTCGCGCCATCGGCAGGTGTTGGGTTGCTGAGCACAGGTGCTTCAGTGTCGGCTGGTGGAGTTGGCGCGTAGTCAACACTCTTTGTAGCGATAATCTCCTCGTCTGGGTCTGTCGCCGATGTATACTCAGCTCGCATGATTTCAGCGCTATCTTCATCAAACAAAACCGCCGCGTCGCCCGAATTATTCCAGACAGAAACGTTACCATAGTCAACGGTACAATCTGCCACTACACTCCTATCGCCACACAACGTGATAGACTGGCCGCCGGTCAGTGTCTGGTCAGTGAAGCTGTACACGTCTGCAGGATTCGCTTTTGATTCACCCAGCTTCCAGCCAGATAAATCGAGCGTACCAGTACCAGCGAAACTCATTCTGACATATTCACCATTATCGACGCTTGGATTTGGCATAACCGCTAACGTTATCGTCCCGACTGCATCACTTGCGGCAGAAACATTAGGCACTCGCAACATCGCAAATGGCTGCAACACCAGAGCTGCAGCCATGAGGACGGTCATCGTCGCCGATCGAAAGAATTTAGAGTTGGTGTTTCGACGAATAATCATGATCGCCTACTTTCTCCGTCGGCTCGCATCCGGCGGGTTACTCACAAATATTTGTGCTATATGATACCACTCTTTGACAAATCTGTCGATAGCTTTTTTTGTTACTTTTTGGTCGATTTTTTGGTGCTGCGTTTGGCGGTTTTTTTCGGTTGTTCGACTGCGGTCGAGTAGTCGGGTCGACGATAGCCACTGGTCAATGTCGCGACGACCAAGCCGCTACCGACCACCCACGCGACGAACAGCGCAAAGATATTGACGATCGGGATCAGATAGAGCACCAGTAGTACAACCGCACCACCGGCCATCCGCGCTAGGACGTTTTCGACGCCGCGTAGTAGTACTGAACCGATGTAATAGGCAACGAATATACCGCTGAGTGAACCAATCAGCATCCACGCCAGCAGCAACGACAGACCGACTGGCAGCAACAAGACCGACACCATAGCGAGGACGGCCACGATCGGCGTACCGAATGCGACGGCAAAACCGAGCAAGATTGTCATCAATGGGTTGTCGCGTAGCACGACACTCGAGCGGTGCACAAATCGCGGCATGACCAGTGCGACGACCAGAGCCGATAGCAACATCATCGCCAGTACGACCGGGATAGCGGCGTACCAGCTCGCACCATCATAGTCGCTGCTCTCGAGCATGTTGTAACTGACCGCACCATCGACACGAGCGCCGTCGACATCCAGATCACGTGACGCACTGTAGTTCAGATCTCCAGCCACAGTCGCCTCGTCTTCCAGCGTGATGCGCTCCAGTGACACATCGACATTGCCCTGCACCGTGCCACCTAGCGTCAAAGCTTGCATACCAAACACCATGTCGCCACCGACTGTGCCGTCGACGGTGACATACTGCGCGCCACCGTTGACATCGCCGCTGACTTCGGCGCCGTTCATCAGTTCGACGTCTTGACCGAACAATGTCGCACTACCAGCGATTGTACCGCTGATGTCGACGCTCTGTCCGGCCAGTCGCACATCGCCCGTGACGCGTGCGCTATCGGTCAATTCCAGAGATTGCCCCGCACACAGCACGTCGCCATTGACCGTGCCACTGATCCGCACCGTAGCCGCCACACAGTACAGCGTACCGTCGACTGTGCCGTCGACTGTGACCGTCTCGCTGGCCGCGTACAGCGAACCATCGTGCGTATCGTCAGACGCTACCACCACAGTAGATTCATTACTCTGTAGATTGTTCGACCACGTCGCTTGAGTCGCCGATACCACCCCCAGTGATACACCGACGCTGACCAGCAGCCCCAGAGTGATAAGTTTAATTCGCTTCATAGTAGTCCCCCTGTATTTACGAATATACTGCCCCTAGCATACATCGATTTGCTACGAAAAGATAAAATAGAACGACAGATGCGCGATGATTCCCGCCCATGCGTCACATCGCGACGGCGAGCAGCGGCCGGCTGAGCATCCGTGTTGGTGTCGATAGCGCCATGGATTAGGCGCGGTTTACGATCCTTTGTTGACGACTTGTTTACGAGCTGGCTCTGGTGGCACGATGATCCACATGATCAAGTACGGGATGACACCCGGCAATCCACCCGGCAGACACAGCAATACAAATATGACGCGCCACAGCACGGTGTCGATGCCGGTGTAATCTTCTAGGCCACCACAGACGCCACCGAGGATTTTTTTGGTTTTTGATCGGTAGAGTTTTTTATCGCGCAGTGTCATTGATGGATTAATCCTTTCCAAAGGCGCGCACACAAGCAGCCAGCAGCAAGCCGACGCCTCCACCGATCAGTACGCCGGGCACTAGCTGGTCGTTTAGAAATCCGATACCCAAGCCCAATGCCGCAGCACCGCCTAGCACGTATCCTGCTATGTCGTTGATTTTTGCATTTTCACGCTTTGCCATAGTTTTCGTCTCCTAGGTTAGTTCTGATTCCATCATACAGCTGTGAGCCAAATCGTCAACGCAGCGCCGTCGATCGTGACGTCGGTCTGGTTGTCGGCTGATTCGCCCATCGTCGCCAAGGTTTCGTGAGCGATCGTGTCGGTGTGTTCGCTGATCGCTTGTTGCAATTCCTCGTCGTCAGTCGTGAGTTTCAGCGTGATACGATCGTCGACGTTTAGGCCAGATTTTTTGCGCGCCGACTGCACATGGCGGATGACTTCGCGCATTTGGCCTTCGCGTTTGAGTTCTGGCGTTAACGCTTCATCTAGCTCCACTGCATCACCGACTTTCACGGCTTTGACATTAAGCTCGTCCACTAGCACGCTCTCGAAGTCAACATGCTCACCTAGCTTCGGCACAGTCACGCTGGCGAGCGGTTGGCGCACTTTTAGCCCACCTCGAGCGCGTAGACTCAGACCTTCGTTGACGTACTCGCGCACCTGCTCCATGTCGTTCATAACGAGCTCGTTCACCTGCCCAGCTGACAGCCAATCTTTGAGATGGATCGACTCGTCGTCGCCCGTCAGATTGTGATACAACTCTTCGGCGAGGAACGGCGTAAACGGTGCCAATACATAGGCGAGGCGCACTAATACGTAGTGCAACGTGCGGTAGGCGTCGGATTTGTCGCCATCATCCTCGGACTTCCAGAAACGGCGACGTGATCGTCGGACATACCAGTTGCTGGCGTCGTCGAGGAACGGCAATATCGGGTGCATCGCGTCTGGGATATTGTAGTCGTCCATGTTTTTCTCGACTTCGCCGACCAGCTGGTGCAAGCGGCTGACGATCCAGATGTCGAGTGGGTTTGTCAGGCTGTCGAGTGGATCTTTCAGCTCACCGTCGTACTCCCAGCCATCGACTTCTGCGTACATGGTAAAGAAATCGTACATGTTCCAGATCATGCCCAGTTTGCGGGCGATGTCGCCGACGTCTTTGTCCTGCAGCGCGAAGTCCTCGCCGTTGAGCAATGGACTCGACAACAGCAAAAACCGCAAGCTATCAGCCGAGAACTTGTCCATCAGCTCGTTTGGGTCGGTGTAGTTGCCGTACGATTTGGACATCTTGCGTCCGTCGTTGCCGGCGACGTTGCCGGTCGTGATGACGTTCTTGAAGCTGTTTTCGCCGAACAGCGCGATCGCCATGGCGTGCATGTAGTAAAACCAGGCGCGGACCTGACCGATGTATTCGACGATAAAATCACCTGGAAAATTGGCTTCAAACTTTTCTTTGTTTTCGAACGGATAATGGAACTGGGCGAACGGCATGCTACCTGCTTCGAACCAGCTGTCCATGACTTTATCGATGCGTGTGTAGGTCTCGCCATCCAGTTCAAATGTCACATCGTCGATCCACGGGCGGTGGTAATCGTCGAGCTCGACGCCGCTGAGTTCCTTCAGTTCGGCGTAGCTACCGACGACTTTGACTTTACCGCTTTCGGATTTCCAGACCGGCATCGCCGTCGCCCAAAATCGGTCACGGCTGATGTTCCAGTCCGGCGCTTGTTGGACGGTTTTTTCGAAACGACCGTGCTTCAAGTGCTCTGGGAACCAGTTGATCGGCTCGTTTTTCTCGAGCATCTTTTCGCGTTGGCCGTCGATGTCCATGAACCAGCTCGGGTGTGCGCGGTACATCAGCTTGGTGCCGCAGCGGTGACAGTGCGGATAGCTGTGCGTGATGTAGTCGATTTTCCAGACGACGCCGCGCTCTTTCAGGTCTTTGGCGATCTGTTTGTTGGTTTCCCAGACGTTTTTGCCCTGCCAATCTCCTTCGGTAAAAAAGCCGTTTTGATCGATGACATGCACGCTCGGAAAGCCTTTTTCTTTGGCCAGTGCAAAGTCTTCTTCGCCGTAGGCAGGTGCCAAGTGAACGATACCGGTTCCGGCTTCGGTCTCGACATAATCAGCGTGCCAGATTTTATGCGCGTTTTCGCCGCGATCGACGGATAATGGTTCGTAGCTGAGTCCAACCAGTTCTTCGCCTTTGAATTCGCGGGCAACTTTGTAGTCGAGTGGCTGGTGCTTTTCGTCTGTAAAGGTCTTTTCGACTAAGTCTTTAGCAACGATATACGTTTCACCGTCCAGCTCAACTTCAACGTAATTGACGTCTTTGTTCACCGCTACAGCTGTGTTGGCTGGCAATGTCCATGGAGTAGTGGTCCATATCACTAGCGAAACCGGCAATGACGCTTGCGCGCCGAAAGCAGCTACCACGGCTGCCGAATCTACCGCCTTAAAACGCACATCAATAGCTGGGGAGGTTTTGTCTTTATATTCAACTTCGGCTTCTGCCAGTGCCGAGCGGCAGTCAAAACACCAATGCACAGGCTTATGACCGGCCTGGAGGTGACCACGCTTAATCATTTGCGCAAACGCGCGTAGCTGGTCTGCCTCAAATTTAGGCGCCAGGGTGAGATAAGGATTATCCCAATCCCCAAGCACACCTAAGCGAACAAAATCTGCCTTTTGTTTCGCGACTTGCTTACCCGCATAGTCGCGACAGGCTTGGCGAAAACCTGCGGCATCGACTTTGTTACCAACACGGCCAATTTTCTTCTCTACTTGCTGCTCGATGGGTAAACCATGGCAGTCCCAACCGGGCACATAAGGGGCGTCAAAACCACTAATGGTTTTTGATTTAACGATGATATCTTTGAGAATTTTATTAACGGCATGGCCAATATGAATGTCGCCGTTGGCGTACGGAGGGCCATCTTGCAAAACAAATTTCGGGGCGCCTTCTCTCGCTTTACGAAGTTCGCTGTATAAACCCTCTTCCTGCCAGCGTTTTACTGTGTTTGGCTCACGCTGAGCCA
>JAUIGH010000058.1 GCA_030429935.1 bacterium
GACCGTATGATCGACGTCTTCCCGCCGCACCAGCAGCCGCAGATTCGCTCGCAGCTGGCCAACATCTTGCAGGGTATTTGTAGCCAGCGCCTGGTGCCATCGATCGGTGGTGGACGAGTGGTCGCTGCCGAGGTGCTGGTGGCTAACCCGGCGGTACGCAACATCATCCGCGAAGGCAAATCTCACCAGCTCGATGCCGTCATCCAGACTGGCGCCGACCAAGGCATGCAGACTATGGATCGCACCCTAGTCAGCCTAGTGCAGGCTGGTACGATCAGCTACGACAACGCCCGCGAATACGCGGTCGACCTGACTGAATTTGAGAGGCTAATGCGAGGCTAGCTCAGTGAAGAAATTTACCTACGAAGCCCGCGATCAATCGACGAATAAAGTCGTCAAATCGATCGTCCAAGCCGAATCTGAGCACGCCGCGGCCAAGCTGCTGATCGAGCAGGGGTACACGCCGCTTGATATCAAGGCCGAGGATAACACCGACAATTTGATCGGTCGGATTACCAACCGCATCACCACCAAAGACCGCATCATATTCCTCAGGCAACTTTCGACATTGATTGGCGCTGGTCTGCCGCTGGCACAGAGCTTGCGTAGTGTGGCTGATCAGACCAACAACAAACGTATGCAAGAAGTCGTGCAGGAAGTAATCGCCGACGTCGAAGGCGGTAAAAGTTTATCAAAAGCACTTGGCAAGCATCCTGAGGTCTTCGATAAGATTGTGTTGGCGCTGGTCGAAGCCGGTGAAGCCTCGGGTACGCTGGACGAAGCACTCAAACGTGTCGCCACTCAAAAAGAAAAAGATGCCGCCATGATGAGCAAGATCCGCGGTGCGATGGTATATCCGGCGATCGTTCTGGTCGTCATCGTCGGCGTGATGTTGTTTATGCTGCTGACAGTGGTGCCGCAGGTTAAAAACCTCTATCTGGACATGAATCGGCAACTGCCATTACTGACGCAAATTATGACATCAACGGCCGATTTTATTCTCAGTTTTTGGTGGCTAATTTTGCTGCTGCTGGCTATCGGTGGGTATTTCTTGGCTCAATTTTTGCGGACTGATCGCGGCATCCGCACCATGGATAACTTCAAACTCAACGTCCCGTTGTTCAAGGGTATGTTCCGCAAACTTTACATGGCCCGGTTTGCTCGTACTGGCCAGACACTGTTAGCGACTGGAGTCGCTATGCTCGACATGTTGCGCATCAGCGCCGAAAGCGTCAACAATGTGGTCATCGCTGATGGCATCGATCGGGCGGCCGAAAAAGTCAAAGGCGGTAAAGCGCTGTCGAGCTCGCTACGGACAGAAGATTATGTGTTGTCGATGGTGCCCGACATGATCAAGATCGGTGAACAATCCGGCAAGATTGACGAGATGATGGGCAAGACTGCCCAGGTGTACGAAGATGAGCTGGACGAAGAGATTCGCGCCATATCGACAGCAATCGAGCCGATTTTGATGGTTGTTTTGGCGATTTTTGCCGGCGGTATGGTGGGTGCGATATTGTTCCCAATCTACTCACTCGTCGGCGGCATCCAGTAAAACTAGACAAAAATATAGCCGGTAGGGTATGATAACCGTAAGCGTAAAGCTAGAAAAGTACGTTCATAGAAAGGTGGTACTACAAATATGAACACGCACACGAAAAAAGGTTTTACAATCATCGAGGTTGTCTTGGTGTTGGCGATTGCCGCGCTGATTTTCTTGATGGTCTTTATCGCGCTCCCGGCACTGCAGCGTAACCAACGTGACCAAGCTCGTAAGCAAGACGTCACGAATGTGGCTGGCGCAGTCAACTCATACACCGGTAATAATCGCGGCGGGTTCCCAGACTCGACAGAGCTGAGTTCTTACGTCGAGGACATCTCTGACAACACAGAAACAGTGCAGGTTCGCACAGCAACCGGTGCAGGCACATTCACTGCCGACGATGCGATCGTTTACGTTACTGAAGGATCACGATGTGATTCTGTAGGTGCCGACGGGTCGGTGACACTAGAAGACGGTACAGCGCGACAGTACACTGTCGTGACACGCCTCGAATCTGGCAATGGATCGGGTTTCTGTCTCGATAGCTAGATTTAAGTACATAAGTTCACAAAAGAACGCCTTAATGCAGGCGTTCTTTTGCTATAGTAGTGAGTAATGTTCATGGATATTCCGATGTGGTTTTGGGTACTGTGCACGGGTTTGTTCGGTCTGCTGGCCGGTAGTTATGCCGGCGCCCAAGTCTGGCGGCTGCGTGCCCGACAGCTGGTGGCAGATAAAGCAGCCGGTGAGACTTACGATAAAACCGAACTGCGCCGCCTAAAGCCGCTGGCCACGGTACGGACCCGTGATGATCGTTCACGCTGCCTGACCTGCGGCCATCAGCTGGCGTGGTACGACCTATTACCGCTGGTGAGCTGGCTCAGCACCGCAGGTCGCTGTCGCTATTGTCGCGAACAAATCGGTTGGTTTGAGCCAGTAATCGAGCTTGGCTTGGCGGCATTTCTGATCGGCAGCCAGTTGCTGTGGCCGGTCGAGCTCAACTCTGCACTTACAATCAGCCAGTTTATCGTCTGGGTGCTGATGAGCGTGCCGCTGGCGATACTATTTGCGTACGACGCCAAGTGGTTTTTGCTTCCTGATGCGCCGATGGCGACGTTTATTGGCTTGGCGACGGTATTTGCTGTTTTGACGCTGACGATCGACGGTTGGTCGTGGCTTGGTGTGCTATCAGTCATCAGCGCTGTCGCAGCGATTGCTGGATTGTACTGGGTGCTACACGCAGTCTCGGGTGGTCGCTGGGTTGGATTTGGCGACGTGACACTGGGTATCGGCTTGGGGCTGCTGCTCGGGCGCTGGGAATTGGCAATTATCGCCGTGTTTCTGGCGAATTTGATAGGAACTCTGATCGTACTACCTGGTATGCTTCGCGGTAAACTAGGACGCGGTAGTCAGTTGCCGTTCGGTCCTATGCTGATTCTAGGCGCCGTGGTTGCCTACTTTTGGGGGCAGGCGATTTTAGACTGGTACCTCGGGTTGCTATAGAGACGCTTATGCTATACTAAACCCATCATGATAGGGCATCAAACACGCGGATTTACGTTGATTGAAGTGATGCTTTTTTTGGCGATTACTGGGCTGATGATGAGTGGGGTGCTGGTGGCTGTATCGGGTAGTATCAATCGGCAGCGCTACGACGACGCCGTGGTGTCGTTTCAGGATTTTATGCAAGGCCAGTACAATCTGGTCGATAACGTACGGTC
>JAUIGH010000059.1 GCA_030429935.1 bacterium
AAGGTGTCGAAGCTGTTGCTTTGGTTCGCAAAATGGTCGGCGGTACCGAGCCAAAAAATGCTGAGCCGGGCACCATCCGCGGCGACTTTAGTCACATGAGTTTTGCGTATGCAGACGGCGAAAAGAAAGGCATCCCAAATTTGATGCACGCCTCAGGCGACCCCGAAGAAGCCGAAAAAGAAATCATGCACTGGTTCAGCGACCCAGAGCTGTACGACTACGAAGCTTTGCACGAGAAATTCACGCGCTAAGCGTTTTCTCGAATCCAGTGCTCGATAAAGTATAGTGCCGAGATGCTTTGACCTTCGTCCATGTCGCCGCTGTCGATTAGCTGGTGAATTTCATCGATTGACGCAAACCTACCGTCGGCGATTAGACCTTCGTCGTCTGCCGGCAGCTTTTCGCCGATTGTCAGATCTGTTGCTAGCAGGATAGCCATTTTTTCAGGCATCAGGCCATCCATTGGGCGCACGATACCGAGCTGCTGCCAATTTTTGGCGATGATGCCGGTTTCTTCGGCGAGTTCACGTTTGGATGCGGTGATAAACCCTTCGTCATCTGAACCACCACCGGCCAGCTCCCAGTGCCACTTTTGAGCAGGGTAGCTAAACGAGCGAATGATGAATACTTCATTTTTGTCATTGACCGCCCCGATGATAACTGAGTCTTTGGTCTCGACGACACTATAAATTCCATCGCTGCCATCTGGACGAATGTTTGTGTCTTCACGCAAGGTGATCCATGGGTTTTCGTAGACAACCTTCGAACTGAGTATGGTATACGGATTTTTCATATAGCCATTCTATCAAATTCGAATGTACGCAGAAGATCGCTGTCGCTCCTTCGCTCAGAAAGGGGTGTGGGCAAGCTTCAGTTTCCTTTCTGAACTTCGCTGAATCCTGCAGATTCAGATCCGTGACACGAATCGTCAAAGTGAGTATTGCTCAAATGCGCGGTACATACTTTGGTACCCCGGGAGGGAGTCGAACCCCCAACCTTATCCTTAGGACGGATCTGCTCTATCCAGTTGAGCTACCGAGGCATATTGATATTATAGCGTGAATATGGACGAGATAGAAATCTGCACCGAGGGTGCATGCAGTGCTACAATTATCTCAAATGATAAGAGCATTCGTACGACGTCTCGTCTCGATTCCGACAGAAACAAGGGCGCTAATAACCCTTAAGAGTGTAGGCGATGCGTCTACACTCAAGCAACATGTGCCATATCAAGGTCAGTATCCGTCGCTACAGAGCACTCGCCTAGTGACCGAACCGTCGGCGCGACCTAGCAACGATCCGGCATGGCGCTCCTTGGGCTTTAACGATAAAGACGATGTGGATTATTGGTCCCCACGAGCGTGCGGTGCTTGTTGCGTGACAATGCTGGCGCGCGCCAGCCAACACGATGTTACGGTAGCTGATGTAGTCAAGCAAGGAGTTGAGCTCGGAGGCTACGACATTGGCACTGATCAAGGTTGGTTTTATCAGCCACTTACCGAGCAACTTAAAAGCTATGGATACACCGCTGAAGTAGCTCCGTATTTGTCGATCACGCGCTTGGCCACGCATATTTTAGGCGGTGGCACGGCAATTTTATCGGTAAATCCACAGATTATACGCGGTGATGATGTTGTCACAAATCATGATAAATCCGGGCATCTTGTGCTGGCGGTCGGCGTCGATATACGAGGTGGTCGGGTGGACAGTCTCACGATTCATAATCCATCCGGAAAAGATAAACATACACGCGAAAACGCTACAGTTAGTGTCGATACACTTCAGCGTTCATATGGTCGGCGCGGCATTCTCGTTCGAGGTTAAATGAGGCTGGTATAATCAGAGTAGTATGGCAGACGAAAATACAGCAAATGAGCAGTTCGAAGGCCAGCGCGATGGGGAAGAGCTGCTGTTTGTGTTTCGTCGGCACATCATCGCGATGCGCAAAGGCTTTTACTTGCTGTTGATTCCATTTGCGCTCAGTGCAATTCCACCTCTGATCTGGCAGACCAAACTAGAGTTGTTTCTATTACCACTGGCTGGTCTGACCCTCGGGTTGGTACTCTTTTCGTATCATTTCATGATGTGGTATTTTACGGTCTATATTGTGACCAACGAGCGGCTCAGGCAAGTCACGCAGCGCGGCTTTTTCGGTAAAGATGTCGTCGAGCTCAAGCTGTCAAAAATCCAGAATATCAGCTATACTGTACCAGGGTTTAGCGGCGAGATTTTCAAATTCGGCACCATCGTCATCCAGACGTTTGTCGGCGATCTCGTCATCCACAAAGTCGAACATCCGAGTAAAATTTATAATCAATTGCAAGACGCAGTCGAACACGCTGTAGCGAGAGGAGGGCAGGCACCGGACGATGAAGAAGCTAGTCAAGAAGCTGCCGCTGAAGCGCAGTAAAAAATCAACGCCGCCATCGCGGATCACCAACGACACGGTCGCCGAACATCGTGAGCGTGTGTTGGCGGGTGGCAAACGCTACAAATATCCGCTGCAGTACACGCGCCACAAACTGGTAATAAACGCTGCGATTATCGCAGTCTCGGCCGTGCTGTTGCTGGCGGTGCTCGGCTGGTGGCAGTTGTATCTGGCACACAATTCCAGCGCATTTTTCTTTCGCATCACGCAGATCGCGCCACTGCCGATTGGTAAAGTCGACGGCGAGTATGCCCGCTACAGCGATTATTTGCTGAACTATCGATCGACCGAGCACTACCTCAGTAATTATGACGAAATCAGCCTCGATAGCGAGGATGGCAAGCTGCAGTTGCAGTATAAGAAGCGTGAAGCGCTCGACATCGCCCTGCAAGACGCGTTCGCTCGTAACATCGCCGATGAACGTGACGTCAGTGTCGACCAAGACCAAGTCGATACGGTGCTGGCCAGTCTGCGAAACGCTGCCAACGGCCAGCTGAGTGAAGAGACTTCTGAAGCCTCATCACAACGCGTGCTGGGGTTGAACCGGGCTGACCTCGAGACGCTGGTGCGCAATAGCTTGCTGCGCAGTGAAGCGGCCTTTGCGATCGATGATACGGCGCGCGAGCGAGCCGATGCGGTCGAAAAGTTGATCGCTGAGGAGGACGGCGATCTCGAGGCCGCCGCCGAAGCGATGAACAAGCAGGCCGAAAACAGCGCCGAATACGCGCGTTTCAGTTCCGTCCCAGACTCTTCGCCGAG
>JAUIGH010000060.1 GCA_030429935.1 bacterium
CCGAGGATGGCAAGTAGTGGACGTTTCGGTGACTTCATAGCCTCGGTGATGTGTAAGTATTCACGCTCGAGCAACAGTCCCGCAACACTCGGTAGTTCGTGAGTAATTGCGTCTGTACTGGCATGCGCGCGGTGCACCACACCGAAGCCATCCTGTACGAAATATTGCGCGCCGCTATCGTGCGCTAGCTGATACGCAAATCCGGTGTCATTGGCTTCTTCTTCGGCGTAAAAGCGCAGATTTTCGAGTACGGTGACGGAATTTTTTGGTGCGGTTTTGACAGCCATTTTAACTTTGTGCCCCACGCAGTCGTCGACGAACCGCACTTGGCGGTCGAGTAATTCTGCCAAGCGCTGGGCGACTGGCTCTAGACTATATTTCTCGTTTCGCTGACCGTTTGGCCGACCGAGGTGACTGATGATTACGACTTTACAGCCGTCTTTCAGGAGCCTTTCGACCGTCGGCACGCTTGCCCTGATTCGAAAATCATCCGCTATCGCGCCGTCATCATCAAGCGGCACATTATAATCAGCGCGCAGCAGCACGGTTTTGCCCGCGAGCGGCGCTTTACGCATCGTTCGTTTGTGAAATTTCCCACCCTGTATCATATACCGCTTATTCTATCACGCAGGCGCGGATTGTGTCAGTCCCTCCGCTGACACCTGGATTGAGACCGTGGACAGTCACGACGCTGAGCGATGTTTGCTCTCCAAAGAATCCGTCAGCATGCAATTCGCGGGCCAGCGCCAAACCGACGTCATCGCCGTCGTCGCGTACAAAACTGCGGTTGGCATAACTGAGCGCCAGTTGTTGCGCGACATGCGTCAGACTGGTCACGCTGATGATCGGCTGATGCGGTCGACAGGCGGCGATGTTGGCGGCGGTACCACCTTCTTTTGTCTCGGCGATGATGATATCGGCGTCGAGCTCATCGGCAATGGTCACCGAGGCGTACGCGATTGCATTGCGGCGTGACGTCCGGTCGTTGTCTGGCTCGGGCCGCGTGGCGCGCATCATGGCGTGATCCTGCGTGTAGAGAATTACACTGCGCATCGCCTGGACGGTCTCGATCGGAAAGCTACCAGTCGCCGTCTCGTCACTGAGCATCACTGTGTCGGCGCCTTGCATGACAGCGGTCGCGACATCACTGACCTCAGCACGAGTCGGGCTGGGTGCGTCGACCATGCTGGCCATCATCTGGGTGGCGACGATGCTTAATTTGCCATGAGCACGGCACAGTTCGATGATTTCTTTTTGGGCGATCGGCACCATGTGCGCGCCGACTTCGACCGCCAGATCGCCTCGCGCTACCATGACGCCATCACTGACGGCGACGATATGTTCCATCGTCTCGGGTTGGATAGCGGCTTTGGTCTCGATCTTGGCGATGACGTGGGCGTTTGATCCATGGCCCAGCAGCAGTTGGCGCAGGTCGTTGATGTCTTGCTCACTCTGCACAAAACTCAGCGCCACAAAATCAATATCCAGGGTGGCGCCAAACTCGATATCCGCAAGATCTTTTTCGGTCAGGATATCACCGCCGAAATCCGTGTCTGGCAAGTTGATGGCTTTACGACTCATCAAAAAACCATCGTTTTCGATCCGCACCTGGATGGTCGTATCATCGACGACGTCGGTCACCGTCGTGCGAATTTTGCCGTCGAACAGATAGACGGTCTCGCCAGTTTTTACTTTTTCGGCCAGATTGTATTGGACTGGCAGCGTCGATCCATCATGATCCGCATCGTACGCCAGTTGGTACATCTCGCCGGCTTTGACGTCTAGCCGATCGACCGACAAATCGCCGAAACGGATTTTTGGCCCCTGCAAATCTTGCAGGATTGCCACGTGGCGATTGGCTTTGTGGCTGGCTTGGCGTATCCATTTGATTTGGCGGATGCGCTCGTCGTTAGTGCCATGGCTAAAATTCAGTCGAAAGCCATTGACGCCAGAATTGACTAGCTGTTCGATGTGTTCATAGCTGTCGACTGAGGGGCCGACGGTTGCGAGGATTTTGGTGCGTTTGAATGGAAACATACTCTGTACTATAGCGTGATTTTCCTCGCGGTACTATCCCCTAGTCGCGTGGTGGCATAGTAATAACGCCGTCTTCGACCATCGATCGAAAGTTCCACACGCCACGGTCCTCGGTCTTGTAGCTCCAATAAAACCAACCGGCTACTTCTGAAAAGCTATCGAATTGTTTGCGGAGGTGATCAACGATGTGTTGGTTTCGCTCGGATTTCGGATATTTATGCAGTTTTTCGCCACCGATCACACCGCTCCATTCACCGATGATGACTGGTTGGGTTTTGGAAATACTACGCAAGATGATCTTGCGATAATCCAAATACCGATAGTACAACCAAAACGGCACATACGGCTGCAACCAGCGCGGTATACCGAAATGATACCAATGATGATCGAGATAGACCGGAAATGAACGATACGACCACAATGCTCCCGACAGCAATCGCGGCGTAAACGCATCGTGATAGACGATCGCTAGACCTGGTCGGCCTACTTCGGTGATGGCTTTGTAGGCACGGCGATAAAACTGACGTAGTACGCGCTGGAGTATGCCAGCTTTCGGTTCGTTGAGCAGTTCAATTCCCCACACCGCCTCATCACTATGGTAGCGTTTGGCTAGTCGTGTCAGCACGTCGATTGTTTGTTGCTGATACTCAGGCGAATCGTGCCACTCGACCTTGCCCACTCGCCCGCTGTGATCCAAGCCATTTTGGCTACCTGGCGCACCGTGCAGGCATATCAGCACTGCGATATCGTAGCGCGCTGCCATCCGCACCGCCCAGTCCAGCCGGCCGATGCACGAACGCAGCGGACCATCACCCTCGAATATCCAGTAGCCGACCGGGATACGCACAGCATTGACGCCATTGTCGCGCATCCAGCGGAAATCTTCTTCGACGATGAAGGTTTTTTGGTGCTCGCGTAATTTCCCACGCGCTCCGTCTGTCTGCATGAACGTGAACTCATCACGCGCATCGGTACCCGCAAACAACCCCGGCGTCATCCAACGCTCCAGTACTAGCCACCCACCGAGATTCACGCCCCAGTCCGAATTTCCATAGCCCACGCGGATGCCCTTGGCCCGCGTGATGTTCCCCGAGAAGACGCGCCGTCTCTCGTTCCAGGTCGACCTCGTGGCGGACATGACCGTCA
>JAUIGH010000061.1 GCA_030429935.1 bacterium
GCACCCGGTTCGACACCGAGTTTTTCAAATGGCCGCAGGGTTTCGGGCTGATAAAAATGACCGATGACTTTTGCCGCCACATACGCCGTGATTCCCGCCAGCACGATACGCCAGCCCCAATACCACCACAGTCGAGGCGGCACGACGAACAAAAACGCATACATCGCCAACAAAAACACGGCAATCACTAGGCCGTCAGCAGCAATTCGTATCACGAGATCCATATCAGCCAGTATACGCTACTCGGTTGATTTCACCAGGCGATATAACCGCACCCAATCATCCGGTGCGAGCTCGGACGGCTTGCGTTCTGGATTGATATTAGCCGCCTGAGTTGGTAGCTGACGGAAATACTGCTGTTGTTCATAGCAGCGGGCAACAAACGCTTCATAGTCCTCGCGCATCTCGTGGCTAAGCAGCTCGGACGGTTGCGGCTTGAGCTCTAAGAGAACCGTATCGACGCCCGGTGGCGGTGTGAAATCAGTTCGGCGGAGCGGTTTGCGAATCCGTGCCTGCCACCACGGAGCCAGCTGCGCACCGAGCAGGCTGGTAAAATGCCGATCGCTTGGCACGATCTTTTGCGCAAATTGTTTTTGCACGATCAAATAAATGCTGGTTGGTGCATGACTGGCATGTGTCACCCGACGCACCACGTCAGCACTCAGATGAAACGGGATATTCGAAAATACTTTATACGGCGTATCTGGTAGCTCATACTCCATGATGTCCTGCTCTACGATTGTCACAGTCTCGTTTTGGTCGAGATTTGTGTGCAGCTTTTGTAGTGCTTCAGGTTCCAGCTCGACGGCGATAACCTGTCGTGCCCGACGCGTGAGCACACTACTGATGACGCCACTTCCCGCGCCCAGATCGACGACAGTATCGTTTTTACGGATATTGCTATGACCGATTAGCTCAGCGACCACGCGCGGACTGCGCAAAAAATGCTGGCCATAGCGATAATCCCGTGCCATCTAGTCGCTCACAGTGATCTGCGGATAAAACGCCACGTAGCCAGTAAAATCTTTGCCGACCCGTTCTATCGAGCCGTCTTTTGGCTGCGCATAATACCACGCACCGTTTTCAAACGTCTCGCCATCGACCGTCACATGGTAGTAGTTGGCCTCGCCTTTCCAAAAACACGTCGTGTGTTGATTGGATTCGGTGAGATACTCTCGATTGATGCTGTCCGGTGGAAAATACCAATTGCCCTCGATTTTGATGAGCTCGCCTTGATCTGCTTCAACGATGATTTGGTTATTGTAGGTAGCTTTCATCTTAGCTAGTCAGTCCCATCATTCGTCGATACTCGCTCGCGACCATATACGTTTTTGTGTCTTTTACCCTATCAATAAATAAGGCCCCCTCGAGATGATCTACTTCGTGTTGCACAACATGGCTTGTGAAGCCACTGAGCATTTTATTATGCATCATACCCTCCCTATCTAACCATTTAGCTCGTACATTTTTATACCTTGGGACTTTTGCAAATAGAGTACTGCTGCCTTCACCCGAGCTAATACACCCCTCCCACATCTCTTCTCTTTCACCAATACCTTGCAATTCAGGATTAATGAGAACTGTTTCAAACGGCTCCAGGTTTGGTCTTGTTGGTGTTGGCTTTATACCGACAATACACAGCGCAACACCCATACCAACCTGCGGTGCGGCAATGCCTACTCCATAAGACTTCTCTTTCAATGTGTAGGCCATGCTATCGATAAGGGTTTGAATCTCCTCAGAACCAATTTCTTCGAGACTGAGTTTGCGAGCTGTCTGACGGAGAATAGGATTTCCAAATTTAGTAACATCCAAAACTACAGGCATAGTAGTAATTATACACCGTTACGCTCATGAGGAATATCGCTTCGCTCCTCCGCTTGTTTGAAAGAAAATAGCTCTCGCTGCTTTCATTTCTGCACCGCACTACGCCGAACCCGCCGAACTTTTGCTGGAGCAAAAGGATTCGGGCGTTCGACATAGGCACGAGTTATGAAAAAAACAGAGCAAAAAGCTCTGTCTTTTTTCATGGCTGGGGTGGAGGGATTCGAACCCCCGAATGCATGGACCAGAACCATGTGCCTTACCACTTGGCGACACCCCATTGCTGATAACTGTAACTGAAGCTTTACTTACTAATCGAGCGCGAAGCATAGCTTCGATGTGCCTTGCCACTCGTCAATTTGTTTCACAAATTGCTCGTAGCCTCGCCTCAACTCGGTGAGGATAAACCTCATCCGGGTTTCCGGCCTTGCAAACTGCCACAGGCAGTTCTCACACTTGGCTCTCACCCGTTAGCTCCTAGCGATTATATCGCCTCTGGCGGCAAATCTCAAGCACGCTACATCTAGTGGTTGAGCGATACGACTGACCATATTACACTAACATCGTTGTAATTTTGCAATAAAGTGCTTGTGTTTTCATCGCCAGAAGGGTATTGTGATACACAGCGAAGGTTACAAAAACAAACACCATAACGAAAAACATTCGCTCTACGACATCCACCACAACGTCGGATAGAGGGGTTCATCCCCTCTATTTGTTTTGACTTTGTATACCATCTCTTTGACTCGTACTGCTATTCGGCTTTTTTGCTATGCGATTGGCGCCATGCGGCGATCTCGCCATGATGACCGCTCAACAGGACATCTGGCACTTTTAGACCATTGAATTCGATGGGGCGTGTGTATTGCGGAAACTCAAGCGTTTCTCCATCGGCGAAGCTTTCAATCGCTGCGGACTCTGAACCACCCAGCACACCTGGGATCAAGCGCACGATACTATCGATGATCGTCATGGCTGGCAACTCGCCGCCTGTAAGCACGTAGTCCCCTACACTCAGCTCAATATCGACGAGCTCGAGGATACGTTCATCGTAGCCTTCATAGCGACCACAGATGAATATGTAGCCGTGGTCGGCTTCACTGTAGTTCTGGGCCAGCTGATGGTGCCAGCGTTGGCCACGTGGCGTCATCAGCACGACTTTCGCCGTCGAGTCATTCGCTTTCGCCTGCTGGACAGCTTGCCACAGCGGCTCGATCATCAGCAGCATGCCATCACCACCGCCGTATGGCGTGTCATCGACTTGGCGTCGCGGACCTCGACCGAACTCA
>JAUIGH010000016.1 GCA_030429935.1 bacterium
GGCGGTGGCGGCCGGCGTGGCATTCGTGTTTGCCGCCGCATCGTATCTGTGGACACCGCGCACCAAATTATTCGTCACGGCCTACTTGAGCTACGGCATCTTGATGGCGGTAGTGGCGCTGCTGGTCGTCGACACCGGCAATCTATCGTCACCATTTATCGCGCTGTGGATGATGGCAGCGCTGTTCAGCCCGGTGTTTGGCTGGTACGGCGTCGGTTTGATCGGAGCGTTGTTTGCGGCGTTTTTGTGGTGGTTGTGGCAGGGCGGCGAACTCACCGGCGGCGCGCTCATCATCAGCGCGCTAGTAACAGTGGTACCGATGCTGGTTGGCGTACTGGCCTGGCGCTCAAACGGCGCGAGTCAAACCGATGAGGACAAAAGCTTACATGAATTGGCCAGCGAGCTCAGCAGCGTCTCGGGCAAAGCCGAGGTTGTCATCGCCGCTATCGCCGACGGCGTGCTAGCGCTCGATGCCAAAGGCGTCATACAGCTGATCAACCCCGCCGCCCAACAGCTGCTGGGATGGGGCAAAAACGACGCCGTCGGACTGGACTACAAATCGGTCCTGAAATTCATCGACGCTCGCGACAATCCGGTCGATCTGGCGAACGACCCGATCCGCGTCAGTCTCGAGACCAACAAACCAAACCACGTCGATACCTACAGCCTGCTGACCGCTGATTCGGGCAAAAAATTCCTGGCCGGGGTCACTGTCTCGCCAGTCGGCGCAATGGGCTCGGGCGTCATCGTGGTATTTCGCGATATCACCAATGAAAAAGCCGATGAGCGCGAACAAGCTGAGTTCATCAGTACCGCCAGCCATGAGATGCGCACCCCAGTCGCCAGCATCGAAGGCTACCTGGGTCTAGCGCTCAATCCGCAGACCGCCCAGATCGACGACAAAGCCCGCGAATACATCGGTAAAGCTCAAGAAGCAGCTGGGCATTTGGGACGATTGTTCCAAGACTTGCTGGATGTGTCAAAAGCCGACGACGGCCGACTATCCAACAATCCGCGCGTCGTCGACGTCGTGCCATTTTTGGGCGACATTATCCAGGGACTGCTGCCAAAAGCCACCGAAAAACAGCTCCATGTCGCCTACAAACCCGACCCCGAATTCGGCCGCCAATCTGCCAACAACGCCGAGCAAGGCGACCGTGTGCTCAGCCAAGTACTGTACGTCAACGTCGACAACGACCATTTGCGCGAAGTCCTGGCAAATTTGGTCGAAAACGCCATCAAATACACCTTGCGCGGCGACGTCAGCATCGACGCCACCGGTGACGACACCCATGTCACCATCAGCATCACAGATTCCGGCATCGGCATCCCCCAGGAAGATATCCCGCATTTGTTCCAAAAATTCTACCGCGTCGACAACACCGAAACCCGCGAAATCGGCGGCACCGGATTGGGCCTCTACCTGTGTCGCAAACTGACCGAAGCGATGGGCGGCAAAATCTGGGTCGAGAGCCGGTACCAGCAGGGTAGTACATTTTACGTTCGCTTCCCGCGGCTCGACCACAGCGAGGCCAAGCGATTGATCGAACAACCGACCGTCCTGCCAGATCAGACTCCAGCAGCTGCCAGCACGCCGCTTGAGCAGTCGCCTGCAGCCACGCCGGCGCAATCGGTAGGCCCGACTCAGCCACCAGTTCCAGCAACACCGGCGGCCCAGCCGGCGCCAGCTCCCGAACCGACTCCCGTCATCCAATCAGTCCAAGCCGCACCGCAACCAATGCAAACACCCCAACCGCAGGCAGTCGCACCGACCGACGCTCGGCCACCAGTCGAAGCCATGGGCCCCCAACCCCAACCTCAGCCGCAACCGCAACCAACCCCGCCGACCAATCCTAACCAAGCACCGATCTACACGCCAGGCTCGCGACCAAATACACCGCTCTCCAGTATCGAAAACAACCCTCGCCAATACGTCCAGCAGCGTCCGCCGACCGATCCAGCGCAGCAATACCCCAGAGGTAATTAACCGCTAGCATTTTTATCGATATATGCGTACAATGGAGCTAACATGACAAAGATACTGCTAGTAGAAGACGACAAAAGTCTACGCGAAATCTACGGGGTGAGGCTACTAGCCGAAGGCTATGATATCGTGTCGGCGGGTGATGGCGAGGAAGCATTGGCGATCGCGATCAAAGACCGGCCGCAATTGATCTTGAGCGATGTGATGATGCCAAAGATTTCGGGCTTTGACATGCTCGATATCTTGCGCAGCACCACCGAAACACGCGACATCAAAGTCATCATGATGACCGCACTGTCTAGCGAAGACCAGCGTCAGCGTGGTGAATCGCTCGGCGCCGATCGCTATTTGGTCAAATCTCAAGTCGGCATCGAAGACGTCGTGCGCACCGTCCACGAAGTCCTGGCTGACGCGCCTGGCAGTGCTAGTGCCGCTCCAGCCGCCAGCAGTACACCGAGCGCCGATACACCAGTCGGTGGCGCCGCTGCCTCATCACAACCAGAACCAGCCGCAGCACCGACACCGACACCAGCACCTCCGGCCACTCCATCGACCACTCAGACTCCGTCTAACACTTCGAGTTCATCGGTTACGGTACCGCCACGGCCAACCGCCACAGATAACACACAAGCATCCGCGCCACAGCCGGCAGCCCAAGTACCAACCGCCGATACCAACGACAGTGCCGCGATGCCGCAACCTACCGCACCATTTTCGACGCCGCGCCCAGCCGGCCTGGGTGATCGTGTGATCCAACCGATTGCGCCGAGTACCGAGCAGACTGATACTGCGACCGAAGATCTCGCCCAGCGTATGCAGCGCGAACTCGGTGGCGATAGCGCGGCAGCAGACGCGCCTGCCACACCTGTAGCACCGTCACCGCAGCCAGAAACACCAGCAGCTCCAGAACAACCACCGACGCCAGCTACTCCAGCACCAGAGCCACAAACTGCCGCTTCGAATCCTGTAGCCGACACGGCGTCTCAGCCGACGGATGCAACAGCAGACAAAAATGCACCACGCCAGCCAATCGCCGCCAACATGGACACCAGCACGCCAGCTGACCAGCCGCGCGAAACCGCCGGCGAGTTCGAAGAAACGCCACGCAGCGACAGCAACTCGTAGCTGCGCTATACTGACTACATTCATGTCCGATCGAATCAATAAATTTATCGCCAAACGACTCGGTGTCTCACGACGCGAAGCCGATGATTTGGTGGCGTCCGGCGACGTGACGATCGATAGTCAACCGGCCAGTATCGGTGCTCGTGTTGAGCCAGGGCAGCAGGTAATCGTCGATGGCACGCCGCTATCCAGCGATGTCGAATACACCTATCTGGCGTTTCACAAACCCGTCGGCTACGTCTGTTCGCGCCGCGCCCAGGGCGATGCACCGACGATTTACGACCTATTGCCCGAACAGTACCGCCAACTCAAAACCGTCGGTCGACTCGACAAAGACAGCTCCGGACTGATCCTGCTGACTAACGACGGCGACTTCACCCAGGCTATGACGCACCCCAGCCACCACAAACGCAAAGTTTACGAAGTCACGCTCGATCAACCACTGCAACCGCTGCATCGCCAAATGATCAGCGACCACGGTGTCATGCTCGAGGACGGCAAGAGTCAATTTGAGCTGGACCGCCTCGTCGAAGCAGACGACACATGCTGGCAAATCACCATGACTGAAGGCCGCAACCGCCAAATCCGCCGCACATTTGCAGCGCTTAGCTATGAGGTGACAAGACTTCACCGCACACGATCCGGTGACTACGCGATTAATTCACTACAGCCAGCAAAATTTGTTGAAGTAAAAATATAAACTCTACTTTCGTCCTTTTGGACTCATCAGCATGAGTACGCACTCATGGAGTAGAGAAGAGAGAATCATGGGGGGGTGCTGGGGTGATACATGTGATCACCCCAGCACTTTGGACCGTGATCAGGAGCCGAGAGGCTCCCGCGGTGGGCGACGGCTCCTGCGCGGCTCTTGACCTTTCTGCTGGTCGTTGGCCTGTGCCTGTACGTCACCCCCTTCGCAGCCAAGCGCTCTCTCGAGGCCTTGCGCGAGGCTTTCCATCGCTTCCCTGGTCGGGTCCCAGTCGGGACCCTGGGTGCCGAGAGCTGCTCTCTGCCCTGCATAGCCAGCCATAATTCCTCCTCGTGTCGAGCATTGTTGCTCGTTGATTATTATAGCAAATTATATAGCTTGTGTCAATACATCACATCTGTTATACTGATGTTTAATGCCGTCTCAAAAACTTCCCACCGTCGCCATCATCGGCCGGGCAAATGCCGGGAAATCTTCGCTATTCAACCGCTTGGTCGGCTATCAACACGCCATCGTGGCTCGCGAAGCCGGTACGACGCGCGACAACGTGATCACCAAAGTCAATTACAAGCGCTACAGTGACAAAGACGATCCGACCGGGCAATTTTGGTTGGTTGACACGGCCGGTCTAAAAGACCCCGACGACGAGTTCGAAGCCCAAATCCAAGAGCAAATTACTGAAGCCGCCGACAGTGCCGACGTCATCATCGTGGCGGTCGACAGCACCGAGTACCCTGGCGACGAACTACGAAGCGTAGCCAAAACCGCGCTAAAAAGCAAAAAACCGGTCATCTTGGCCGTCAACAAAGCAGACCTCAAAGGCTCGCTCGACACTGACGAATTCCGCCGCCTCGGTATCCGCGACATCATCCGCACCAGCGCCGAACACGCCAGCGGTATCGGCGAACTATTCGACAAACTCACCGAGCTTCTGCCAGCCGCTCACAGCGCCGAACCCGATGATATCGTCCGTATCGCCCTGATCGGTCGGCCAAATGTCGGCAAAAGCACCTTGTTCAACCGCTTGGCAGGCAAGCAGCAAGCCATCGTGGCCAACGTCGCCGGCACGACGCGCGACCTGAACCGTGTGCGTGTCGGCTACCACGGTAAAACCATCGAACTGATTGACACCGCCGGCGTGCGCCGTAGCGGTCGTCAAGAGCGAGGAATTGAAAAATTTAGTGTATTGCGCACCCTGCAAGCCATCGAAGAAGCCGACATTTGCTTCCTACTGATGGACGTCAACGAACTCAACGTCGCGCTCGACCAAAAGCTAGCCGGTATGATTTCTGACGCTGGCAAAGGCTTGGTGCTAACGGTATCAAAGTGGGACAGCGTAATGGAAAAGGACGCCTACACCCGCGATGCATTGGCGCCGCGCATCACACGCACCTTTGATTTTGTACCGTGGGCCGGGCTGATATTTACCAGCGCCGAAACCGGACAAAACGTCACCAAACTGTACGATTTAGCACTCGACATCATGGGTCGCCGCGCTCAAGCGCCGAAAACCCGTCAACTGAACGATTTGCTCCAAAAAGCCATATCGGACCACCCACCAGCCGGCCTCAAAAACACGCATCCCCGCCTACGCTACATGGTCCACACCGACACCGCACCGCCATGGTTCGTTATCTACGGCAGCAACCTCAAATTTATCCACTGGAGCTACAAACGCTACCTCGAGCGCCTGGTCCGTGAAAAATTTGACTACAGCGGCACGCCAATCAAATTCAGCTTCCGCGACGAAAAACAGATCAAAGCCAACCGCGAAAAAGCCGCCCAGCAAGCAGCACACAAAACCGAAACCGACAGTCCAGCCTAGTGAAAGCCCCTCGCCGAATTACTTCAGCGAGGGGCGAGCTGGAGCTCATCGGCCGATGTAGCCAGAGAGCCAGCGGTGGTAGTGGGACGCATTGTGCGCAGCGAATCGCACATTCAGCACGATCAGTGTCACTATACACAGCACCAGCCACCCAATATACTGGGCGACAAACACCGCAGCCATTGTGAGGAGAAATATCCTCCACAACCAAGCGTGAATGCCGCGGAAGTCACTGGCAACTCGCTTGGCGCCGGCCCAGTAGGCCAACAAGCCAGCTGTGAATGCTAGTGCAGGCCAGTATTCACCGTACGTCCAGGCCAGTGTCGCGACAATCAGCTGACTGATAAACAACACCATCATCCAGACGTGCCATGGCTGCACTTTCTGCTCAGGCTTCATGTCTCCTCCTAGGGTGGTCGAACCGAGCTTAACTGATACTATATAACGTATATTATAATCAATCAATACCGTATACTAGTCACATGAAGCTCATCTTTCTACTCGGCAATCTCGGCGCTGAATACCGTGGCACGCGGCACAATGTGGCGTGGGATATCGTCGACAGCTCCCGAATAGACTGGAGCGAAAAGTTAAAGTTCCACGCCTACATCGCCGAAGGTCACAACACACCTGAGCGCACGTTGTATGTGCGGCCGACGACGTTTTATAACGAAGCTGGCGTTGCACTGCGAGCCGTGATAGATTTCTATAAACTCGACCCCAGTGATGTACTGGTCATCCACGATGATTTGATGCTGCCGCTCGGCACGGTGCGCACGCGCATCGGTGGCCGTGATGCAGGTAACAATGGCCTGAAATCGATCGCTCAGCACGTCGGCGATGACCTGGCGCGAATCCGCATCGGCATCGCCACCGAGCATCGTCAGCTATCAGGGGACACCAATTTCGTACTGGGCAAATTTACCACTGATGAAGCCCGACTCGTCGACACGATGCGGCCAACGATACAGACACTAATCGAGCAATTTATCGACGGTCAATTCCAGACCACCACACATCGTCACGACGTGGCGTGATCAGCGTGCTCATCTAAGTGCGCATCGTCAGTGTGTTCATGCGGGACCACCTGGATAACCAGCGCCAGCAGTGCAACGCCGAGCAATAACATAACGGCCTGGCGATTACCCTCTGCACGCGGCTGCTCGTGAATATCCGGAATGATATCGCTGGCCGCGATGTAGATAAAAAACCCAGCCGCGATCGCCAGCAGCGGGGCAGGATTGAGCGCGTATGTCGACCCGAGCACAAATGTCAGCAATGCCAGCACCACCGTAGCCAGACCACTGGCTAGATTAATCAATACGACCGTACGGGCTCGCATGCCTTTGCCGAGCAAGATGCCGAAATCGCCGAGTTCTTGCGGAATTTCGTGTGCCGCCACCGCCAGGGCGGTACCGATACCGGCCGCTGGGTTGATCAAAAACGCTGCGCCGATTGCCACGCCATCGACGGCGTTGTGCAACGTATCTCCGATGATCACCAGCCATTGGTGTGTCGTATCACGCGTCGGTGTATCGCCATGGTGATGCGATTCGTGGTGATGGTGAAACCACCCCAGGCTGCGCTCGAGTAGGAAAAATATCAAAAATCCACCCAGCGCATACCCGACGGCCGCATGCACGCTACTCCCTTCGATCGCTTCAGGCAACACCGCCAAAAACGCCGCCGCCAACAGCGCGCCAGCACCAAACGGCAAACCATAGCGCGTCGCCGCAGCTCGTAGTTTCTGATTCGTCACGATCATCAATCCACCCGCCAGCGACACGATACTACCGATCGCTGACCATATCAGCACAACGAGCATATCCATATTAGACTAACTATACCATAGTGCTCATGTTGACTGTATGTATGTTATGTGTTATAGTCATATACAATCCCGTTGAGCCGCAACGGCAGGTGGTTCAACAACCACACTCCATCTCAGGCTCCGGGATCGGAGCTTGACAGATTAGGTTAGGAAAGGTGATTGCTGATGGCAATTTTCGGAAGAGGCAACGGCCATGTGCTCGTAGGTCACACCGGTGAGCCGGTCGAAGACCTGAAGGCACACGACATCGCCGCACACCTGAACGCAGCGGCCGAGCGTGACGAGGCTGCCCAGCAGAAGCATCTGGGCGAGTTGCGCCAAGAGGTGCGTACGCAGATGGACGAGTTCTACGAGAACGCTCGAGAGACCGGCTACGTGCAGGTCTTCGAGCTGGTGACCGTCACCGAGACGCATCGACGTTCGTTCGTTCGCCGCTGGTGGTGGTATCTGCTGTGGTGGGTGTTTGTGATTGCGATGTGGGTCTCTGTGGCAACCATAAGTATAGATTTCCTTTACGCCGCACTCCTCGGCACATTCGGATTGGTGCTGTACACATTAGCTTCGTGGGTATCTGATCGGTGGCCTGGTGTCCTGAGTGCGACGTACACACGTCAGCGTCGGGTGCCAGCTGAGAAGTCAGCCGTGTACCATCTCGCTGGATGCTGTAGCCACACCAGAATGTACTTCGAGTTGGTGAGTGTCTCGGACGACCATCGGGTTGTCTTCTGTGGTGGCGAGACTCACCAGATCAAGTCGATCGATGAGCTGGACGAGCACGAGCTTGAGCAGCTACGACGGCACATCTCCTGACCCCTCTCAAGCTCCAACCCCCGGCCATGTGCCGGGGGTTGGTTCATGTTTGGGGTGGGTGAGGAGTGTGGTGTGGGTGATTTGGGTGCTTGAATTTATCTGTGTAATGTTGTATTATGTGTAGTAATTCCGTCGAGCCACGGCGGTATGGAGTGGCTCGAAAAGCTCTCAATCCATACATCAGGCTCCGGGATCGGAGCTTGACAGATTAGGTTAGGAAAGGAAGTGAACCTCCATGGTTTACGACGATGTTTCTGGTCGGACAGACGTGCCGAGAGGAATCGGTGACGACGCCAAGACCGCAGCAGCGGCCGATGCGCCGCTGCCAGCCTGGCAGCCAGATCGCGGGGATGGGGTGCAGGATGACAGACCGCCCAGTGCGGAAGAAGTCATCCGTCAGCGTGAAGCTGCCAAGGTCGCCGCTCATGAAGCCGCTGCCGAGAAAATGCGTCGGAATGCCGAAGCAGCATTCCAAGACCAGATTGCGAATATACACAGTCGACTGGATGAGGTGTATGAGCAGGAGTCGTCACAAGACTGGCGGTCTTTTGTCAACAGTCGGCAGACAGAGCTGCGGCCGCTGACCATTCGCGAGCATACGATCGTGTGTCTAGCACTGGGCGTAGAAGCTACGCTGATACTCGGCTTCTGCACAATAACCGGCGTGCTCGGTGCACTATTGTCCGTATCGCTGTGGTTGTATATACCATTCCTCATAGCGTGTTTCCTGTTCGCGCACACGCTCGATCCTGTCAGGCGGATCATGAAGAAGCGAGCCCAAGTCGATACCGACACGGCTGTGCTGAAAATGTCAAGTTGCGGAAGGGACCTGCAGTGCGGCGTCGTGACGTATTACTATACGTACTCGATCAGCAGTCGACACGAACTCGTACTCATGGAGCACTATCCGTGGAATTTCAGTGTCACCCCACTGGATCAGCTGGACGTCAGACAAGCAGAGATCATGCAGCACATCCTTGACCATCACGTCCCCTGACCAACCCTCAAGCTCCGAGCCCCGACAATTACGTCGGGGCTCGGTTCATGTCAACAACACCATCTAAGCGGCACTGTTATCCCTCAAATTGCAGATTAGTAAATTACGTTGTACAATTTGTTCAACCTACGAACTTCGTGGGTGAACCTTCACACAGGAGTGATTGACATGGATCTCATCCCACGGATCGACGGCAAAGTCGATCGACAACTACTGGCGGTCGAATGTGTCGTTGCAGGTTTTGGTGTCGCTGCACTGGTTGGGCTCAAATACTGGACAGGTGTCAACTGGCAAACCTACTTAATCGGCCTCGGTGCGATTGCTGTCGCCGCATTCGTAGCGATGTTGCTCATGCGTCGCGCACGCAACAAACCGCAGACCGCCACCACACTCGATCAGCCTGCACCGCCGACTCGGCCAGTGCAACAACCAGCACCACAGGCCTACGTCGACCCAGATCAGACCATGGCCATGCCGAAACGAAGTATGGGTGCTGAAGCAGGGTCTAGCAACGGCTGTCGGTACGCAGCAGATCCGAGCGCAACGCCCTTCGAAACCCGAGTGTTTCGCCGGCATTGGAAGATGGCGGTTCGCCGTTCAGTTTTGCAAGTGTTCAGTGCGATCATGATTATTGGTGGACTAGTGTACGGAATGCGTTATAGTCGGGATGCTCAATTCGATCTCGGCATCAGCACATCGTACGTCGCAATCTTGATCGGCATCATCTGTCTCGCGACAGTGTACCACGTCATGCGTGAAGTGTATCGCATGCGCAACAGCCCACTGATCGTCAGGCAGCATCGGGTCGAGGTTGTGGTGCCGACGAGCGTATTTTATGTCTTCTTGGGCAACGGACTGACGCTCGGTGCTGGCGAAATCGCGTCGGTAAACTACGCACGAAAAACAATCTTCGAGATGCTGTTTTTCAAAAAGGTGCAAACTCTGAACCTCGACACAGCAGCTCGTGATGATGTGCAAGCGAAAAAGCTGACCGACATCATCGATGCAAAGGAGGTCGAAGACGCAATCCTTCGCCACTGGTGATTGCCATCCATATCCTCCTGTGTGTCACTCCACCTAGCGAGCTGAAACGCTCGCTAGGTGGAGGAAACACACTTTTTTGCCGGTTACAAAAATACGTGATATTATACATATCAAACATACAGCCTACCATTACTGAATCATCGACGTGCTTAGGACATGATTCACTTCTCATCTGATGTGGCTCATATCCCGGGCAAGTCGCTCGGGCTATTAGAGCGTGCGCTCTACATAGAAACAACTCCAAACTGGAGGCAACATGAGTATCCTCGTGCGTGCCTCGTTTGTCGAGTTCACGCACTTTCACAATTCGTCTATTCAGAAAGGAAAGTCACATGTCTACACCTAGACCTGTTGTACGTCAAGGCACACACTTGGGCGGCGATCGTCCCGATCAGCCGGTGCAACCGTCAGTTCAGCCCGAACCCGATCCCGCCGCACATGAGATTCCGACAGGGATTATGTCTGTCTGGTATCACCTTCGGCGACGCTTCAGTTCTGAACTACAAACGTTGCACGTCAACCGTTTGCGCTACGACGCGTGGCAATCAGAAGTTGCTGCTGCCGAGCGCGCATGGGTAGCGGAGAACGAGCGGCTACGTGCCGAGCACGATGCCGAGCAGAATCGTCTCAGTGAGGAGCGAGAGTCACATCGTGCAATCATGCGCGAGCAAGTGGCTAACCGGAAAAAGCTCGCTGAGCGTGCGTTCAAGGAGAACCGAGTTTGTGTAATGATGGGCAAGGGAGTCCAGCCAGTATTTGCCGTCTTGAACATTAAGTCAGGCGGTAAGACCACGCTGGCGCTCCTCGTCGGTTCCATCATGGCTCAGCTCGGTCGACAGAACAGTGTTTTGTTCCCTTACACACTCTCACCCGAGAGTGGTGCAAGTGGCGAAATATCTGGTCTGATTCATGAACGCAATAATCCTCTGTCTGTCATGGACTTCGATCGTAATCTCGACCAGTACACGACAGTTAGAGAGTTGAACAATGACTTGGGTCGAACTAAGCATGGACTCAACGTGTTCATCGAAGACAACGACGGCAGTATCGAGGAGTACGAATTCGGTATTAACCGTCTTCGAGAGATGCGCAACAAGCTCTACCTCCTAGAGGATGGCTGCATCATCCTTGACACTGCTAACGAAAAAATGACAGAGAGTCAGCCCTCACTCGATGCAGTGCGAGCTGCAGATGTCATCGTTTTCGTCGCCTCGAGGACGCAACCAGTTTCACTGCCTAAGATGCGTTACACCATCCGGATGGTAGCGAAAGATATGCACCGCGGCGCAAGTGAAGATGCCAATGTCGTGATGCCTGGTGAGCTTCGGTCGACGCAAGACAAGTACGACAACTCGCTCATCGTAATCAATGGTGTGAAGGAAACTGACACGCCGTACCCATTCGATGAACACGTCGAAGAAGGTTGGAACGGTCAGGGCTTCAACGTGCCCTACGACGAGTACATTTTTACAGATAGTGACGGTATCAACCCGATCGATCTTGATGCACTCAACGAAGATACCTACATGGCGCTACTGGACGTAACGCTTGCAATCCTCGAGGAAGGAGCACGGGTTCGCGGCATTGCGCTCGACAGCTTGCCTGAGTTCGAACCTGAAGTGTTCGACGACCCCGGTGAATACGTCGCTGAGCCGTACGTAGAAACCGACAGGCCGGAGATTCCGGAACCTGACTACGAGAGCGTCCGCTCATCGTAACCAAACGCTGGCCTAGAAACCCAGCAGAAAGGGGACAATCATGTCCTTGACAGTGGCTGCGGACAAACTCGCAGCGGTCGTGTCCACGCAGGTCTATCAGACGGTTTCTGACAACTGCGAGCTGGATAGGGCGACCAAGCAACCGTTCCGAAACTTCGCCGAGATGGTGGAGAATCTCGCTACCGGTACCGGTCTCTACATCGCACTGACGGTCGTTGCAGCCGGTGTGCTGGCGCTGATCTTCAAGAAGGTGTGGATCCTCGTCTTGGGAATCGCTGCCGTCATCGCTATCTTGCTGCTCCCTGGGTTCAGCGACGCGCTCGAAACCATGGTGGGCAGCAACGGCTGCTAGCCATATCCACCCCGGCCTCACTCGCGTGAGGCCGGGGTGGTCCCAATCCTACCACCGAAGGAGAGTACATGAACTCGCTTCCGAGCACCTCCTACGGTGCTATTGATTCAATACCCGGCGTCCCCGACGTGACAGGCTGGCTTGACCCATTTCAGCCGATGTCCGTAGCGTTTCGCGCTGCGTACAAAATGGTCGTCGATACCGTCATGGGAATCATCGCAAGCCCACCCAGGGTCTCCGACAGTCCCTCGGTCATCGAGTATTACAAAGTGGCGTTGGCGCCAGCCAGCTTCTATGCCTGGGTGATACTCGTCTACGCCATGTGTGTTGCAATTTTTGTTTGGGTGACATGGCGCCGCGTGATTCACGCGTTGGTCGTGTTCATCCTGACCATTGCACTATCGCCGATCTACTTGACGCTCATGGATACAATCATGGGTATCGGTGATGCGATAGCGGCTGCACTCGCTTCAGTGTTCAGTGGCATGACAAGTCCTGCCGAACTCCCATCAATTGAGGTTCCGCTGCTGGATGTCATCAGCTTTGGATTTCTCGTCCTGTCGGCGCTTTTTGCGCTGGTCTTTCTGGTGAGTGCAGACTTCTTGTACGCACTGATGGTGTTTGCGCTACCACTCACATTTGCTGTGAGCGCTATGGGTCCACGGACTCAAAATGCGTTTAACGCTGTGTTGAGTATAGCCCTCGTCCTGTCATTGTTCAGTCGGGCGATTTCGATCGCTGTGATTGGCATGTTCCAGGTTGCGTTGGTCTACCAGCCGAGATTCAATTCGACGTTGATCACAAACATGGTGACTTCTGCGTCGTTCCTGTTTGCTGTGTGCATACAGGTCGCCCTCATCGTAGTGACCTACATGGGTGTCAAAAAAATCCAAGGGAACGTTGGTTCATACATACGTCGTTCTACTGGCCAGATCAAGGCCGCCGTCGTCAACATGGTCAAGGTTCAACAGGACACATCTGGACCAGTCCAGCCTGCACGACCTATGCCTGTCGTGGTCGTGAGCCAGCCTCAAACTGCAAACGACCGACGCAACCAGTCTCGTCACACTCGTAACAACGTGCTCGTTGGCGGTGCAGCTATCGCTGCTGCTGCAGCCGCACGCAATCCGAGCGCAGGCGTCAAGGTGTATACGGCGGGTAAAACTGCTCAGAAATTTGTCGAATCTCGACACAACAAGGGAGGTAACCGATGAGCAACCAACCTACGGAAGTCATGTCAAGTCCAGGACAGCTCTCAAAGCGGTTTCTTCCGCTGAGTAACGCTGACTGGATTGTACTTGGCTGCGCTGCGGCGTGGACCATGTACTTGACTGTCAGCCTGGGGAATATCGGATTTTTCCTCGGATTAGTGATAGCTGGATGTTTGCTGTGGTCACTTTCATGGGGTAAACTCTATGATCGCATACTCAGCACTATCTACGATGTCATCTGGAGTTTCGCAAAGCATGGCGTGTTCTGGGAAAACGTGGAGCTGCTCAAGAAAGAGGGTGTGTACGTTAAGCCACCATGGTGGCGGCGTGCGTTGAGTGCAGTTGTATATCAGCAGCACCCGTACCCTCTAGCCATCGACTCACTCGAGCTCGACGGCAACTTGGTTGGTATTGGCAACAACTTCAACCAGGGCACGGACTCAATGGTCTTTGTCGCCGATGGCTCTGACATTTCTCGATACGAGCCAGCCGATCGAATCGCAGCGTTGACCGAGTTTGGTTCTGCGCTAAAGCGGCTGACCTTTGCGTTTCCGGTGACAGTAACCCTCATAGTCAGACCGCGTCCTCCACAAGACGTGTACCTGGAAGAGGATCTCCTGGAAACTCTGCACCCCGAGGTGATGTACCCCGTCTACCTCGAACATGCTCGTGGCATCGATGACGCTGACCGGCTACACGCAGAAGGAAAGATCACTGATCTGGAACTTCGTCACGCTCGTCTGTCATACGCTAATGTCTACGAAGCGATGCAGAGCTACTTGGAGTATGGTAGGGAACCGGATTACGCTGTTGTTGTGTCCGTTCCTCGTCACGCCCAGCTCAGTCGGGCTAGCAAATCCGCAACCCGGAGGCGGCCTCGGCAGCTAAAACAGCAGGAGCTGGTACGACTACCGATAGCACAGGTGTACAAGGCCATGTCAATCGCCCTCGACAACTTCAACGTCGATGGCGTGCGGGTACTGAGCCCCGAAGAAGCGACCGAGTTTTGGTCGCCATCTCTGAGGGGCGCCAGTCTCGCTGAAGTGGCTGAGCTAGCGGAGCAGTACAACATCGAGATGCATCATCCGAAACGCGGGATCTACGCCGATCGCCATTCTGTAGCGATCGACAACCAGTTGTACAGAGCGTACCGTGTGACAGAGATGCCTCGCAACATCCATCCAGGATCGATTGCTCAGCTGTTCACGCACACCAGCGTGTCGGTGACTGTCGCAACCCAAGCCGAAGGCACACGAGCGAAAAAGGAGGGGTTTTTCCTCTACCACATCGAGAATATTCTGGACGCGCTTTCAGAGTATCTCAAGCTGACCAAGTCTGCCCAGATCAAGAGGAGTCGGATCGACGAAGCATCGACGAACATGGCCGAATCAGAAGGTATTCAGTTCATGAATATCTACTTGCTGGCGCATGGTGATGACCCCGACACTCTGGCGATCAATGGCGAAACACTTGCCAGAGAAGCCAGCGGTTTCGGTTTTACCATCGAGCCAGTACCCGGACCATTACTCCAGCGCAAAGTGGCCCTAGCTGCCACCACTGGCGTGGTGCGCGTATAACTGAATAGATAATTGAATAGGAAGCTGCGTAACGCGGAACTGGCTAACATCTGTTAGCCAGTTCCGCACTTCCACCTCGATACGATAGTTGAATACGTTTAACTCTTGGATTCGGGGTAGAACATTTCCCCCGAACCTTAACAATCCATCCCACAAGCGAAAAGGGGGCATCATGCCACTCAGCCGCGTAAAAGCATTTGTCGCCAGTAGTGATGTACTGGCTTCAGCACATTCATTCGTAACTCCCGCACCGTTGATGCGACACGGCCCGTTCCTCGGGTACTACCTAGGCTCGGGCAGGCGTTTTCATTTTGACCCACCTCAGTTGATGCTCAACGGGGATACTGATTCACTGGTTGCATCTATCTACGGCAACAAGAATTCAGGTAAGTCAACGCTCATGAAGTCGCTCGCCGTGAGCGTGTGCTCGACACAATCTGGGCTACCCAACGATCCATCCGGTTGTGACATGCCATACAGTCGTATGAGGTCAAATGACCGCAAGGTCAACCTGGAAGCCGCCGATTTTGAAGGCCCCCTCCGGGGCGAGTTCGCACCATTGATGGACTATCTTGTTGGTGAAACTGTCTCACTGGCAAACCACGGCAGGATCAACCCGTTTGATCGACAAGTGTTTAGCGCCATCAGCGAGCTCGCCGAAGTCGCGCACCTACTAGCAATAGGAGTCACCGGTCGTGACCTCGATATCTACGAGATGACTGCCATCTCAGTCGCCATGCACGTTATGGCGACCGAAGGCAAAGTGACGCTCGAGAGGCTCGTGCCAATTCTTGCTGCCCCTTCTAGGTCAGATGTTGAGGCATACGTCAAATCTGTTGAGTTCGGCGAGGGTCGCGACAACATCGCGATACTGACTGACGACCAACTGTTTCATACGTACTGCGACGCGTCATCTCGAATGGCTTTCGCCTTTAAAGAGTTGATGGGTGGCGTGTACGGCGAGTTGTTTGGTGGCGAACGTAGTCTATACGAGGTGCTAGCCAAGGACATCGTCAACCTCGACTGGACTGGTGTACCGGACAAAGGTAGTGATCTGCTCGAAACCCTCGTGTACAAAATGCAGTCGACAGCAATGCGCAAAAAATTGCCAATTACTGTCGATATCATGATTAACGACGAGGAGGGCACTCGCATCAAGAGTCTGGCACATGGTCTGTCATTCGGGCAGTACGTTCGCGAGGCTCGAGCCTTTCGAACGTTCAGTGTCCAGGCAACGCAGTTTAGCACGGACATGGACAATCTCGAGGGTCCTCTACGCAAAATCGGCCGCGAGATTGATGCAGGTACAGACATCCGTATCTACGGTCGCCAGTCAGCCGACGGAGAGACTCTTGAGTCAATCACCAGAAACCGTGTGACGATGGAAGATGCGCTGCAGACCACCATCTTGCCGCGTAGCTGTTGGGGCATAAAGGTGAAAAACCGCCCCATGCAGTTCATTCAGCACATCGTTCCACCGAGTCTGCTCGAAGTCATCGAGACCAACCGAGCAAACAAGCTGGCCGCTGCGCGCATCAACACTGCATCTTTGCCGTACTATGCCGCGCGAGCAGAGAAGATCAGTCGAACATGGTCGTATCTGACTTCAGAAATTCGCAAGGGTCATTTCGACCATGACGCGATGACGACCTACATGGATAACCAGATTGGAGATACACATGGGCCAGATGCCACAGGCGACGAGCAAGGCTAAAATCGTCATACCTGTGGCGATTCTTGCTTGTCTGATACTGCTACCAGTTTGGCTGACGTACCGTGCCAGTCAAAGTGA
>JAUIGH010000017.1 GCA_030429935.1 bacterium
GTGAGGTTACTGCGGTACAAAAACTAGATAACACTACCGGATTATCGGACGAACGCAACATCCAAGAAATGCTAGATGTAGAAGGTGATTTGCCGGAATATGTCATCTCGACGTTCGATAAAAATCCAAACAACCCGTACGGTGATGATTTCGGACTCGACTACGATGTTCCTGTAGATGTGGTGAGTCTTACTAGGCAGCAATAGAGTCTTGCTCTAGTTTCATATTCTCAGACCTGAGTTAGTTATCTGAAAGCTGGATGATTGCGCCGCGGGATTTTAGGCTATCGCGCAGATCGGTCGCCGTGATGATGGTTTGATGTCCCCGGAGTGCGCGCATCAGGGCGCGTTCACGGGACGGGTCGAGTTCGGAAAAGACATCGTCGAGCAGGATGAGCGGCGCCGAATCGTAGGCGTCTTGCTGCAAAGCGACCTCGAGTAATTTGTAGGCCAGCATGATGCTGCGCATTTCGCCGCGGCTGGCAGTCTCGGCAGCTAAATGGCCGTCAAGTGACAGCAAAAAATCGTCGCGGTGCGGGCCGACGCTGGTGTAGCCGCGATAACTATCAGCCACGCGGTTGGCGTGCAGACGGTCGAGCAGTTTTTGCTGATAGTGTTCGTCGGGCAGCGTCGAGTGGTAGCTGACGGTGACGTGGTGTTCGCTGCCTGCGATATCGGAGTACAGTTTTGATAGATGTGAATTGCTGGTGACGGCAAATTCGCGCCGTTGGCGGACGATTTCGAGTGCCAGATCGGCGAATTTGAGATCCCAGACAAACAATTGATCGCTCCACGATTTTTCGTCCATGTCTTCGCGGCGCTTGAGCAACTCATTGCGCTGCAACAGCGTTCGCTGATAGCGATTGAGGATCGTGGCGTACTGCGGGTACAGCCGCGACAGTACACCGTCCATGAAGCGCCGGCGGCGCTCGGGGCTGCTGGTCAGTAGACGCAGTTCGTCGGGTTCAAACAACACGACCGGTAGGCGAGCGGCGGCGGGTAGTCGCTGGGTTATTTTGCCACGGATGTCGAAAGATTTTTTGATCTTGTCCTCGGCCGTCAGTTGTAAGCTAGCCCGGCGTGATTCATCACCCAGCTCGAGCACGATATCGGCGCGCGTGCTGTCGTGGGCGATCATATCGCGGTCACGTCCGCGGAAACTGGTGCCAGCGGTCAAGAAATACACCGCTTCGAGCAAACTCGTCTTGCCGGTGCCGTTCGGCCCCAATATCAGCGTCAACTCCGGGTCAAATGACGCCGAAAACAGCTCGTACGAGCGCAGGTTGCTGACACGAATCTCCCGGATGTTCATCCAATATAGTATACCAAGCTAATCGGCACAGTATGTACATTTACTATCATATAGAAAAGTGATATAATAGTGCTAATGTCAAAACATAAAACACCGATCACTGAGCTGCCATCAGCCGGAGATGGCTTTGATGAAGATGATCAGATGACGTGGGATTTTACGTTGCCAGAATCGCTAGATGCTGAGCGGATCGAAATCAACACAGCTCGGTTGCGTCGATTGATGTCGGCTGCTGCATTTCGCCGCGTTCATGTGGGTGAATATACAGGCGAGACCACGACTTTTACTCCGAACGTCAATACCATGAACGCAGGCGGCGAAGCGACCGCGTCTTTGAGTGGACAGCTGAATGAGGCTGACACTCAACAGTCTCGATCTTTCGATGATTTCCACGGAAAGCTTGGCCAATTTGTCATGAAATATCATGGCAAGACGAGTCCGGTCATTCGCATGAACAAGAGTGAGCTGGTAAGTAAGGTTGTCGATGAACGACGGAATCACGACGTTACTCGAGAAGCTGCATGGGCACAACAACTTGATCTGGCGCTCCGAGATGGGCTAGTTGATGTGGCGAGATCGCATTTGGTGGGTCGAGAATCTTCGCTGTTCTCGAGATACTACATGAGAGGGTATTATACTTATCTAGCGGCCACTACTGGCATCGATGCCATACAGGGAGATTCACCCACATCGTTGTATGCCTATGTGGCTATGACTGGGTGTCTTGTAACGTTGCAAGAATGGTTGACATCGCAAGTCGCCACAGAAAACTTGGTGAGTGCACGACGATGGTCGACTACACCGTTCAACTCAGAACAATGGGATCGATACGGTGCGACACTGGCGTTAGCAAAAACGATGCCGCTGATACGCGCGCGTCAATAGTAAACTCTGTTATAATACGCCTCAGTAACTAGAGGAGTATTTTGATGTTTGATACCAAATCATATGAGCAAAAAATGGATGCAGCCGTCGAGCACTATGAGAGTGAGCTAAAGAAAGTTCGTACTGGTCGGGCGCACGCTGGCATGCTCGAGGGCATCAACGTCGAGGCCTATGGCCAGATGATGCCGCTCAACCAAGTCGCCAACGTCACGGCGCCTGAGGCAAACATGTTGCTAATCAGCCCGTTTGACCCCAGCCAAATCACAGCGATCACCACGGCGATTCGCGACAGCCAAGCGCACGGTTTTAATCCGTCTGACGATGGTCGCGTCGTCCGTGTGCCAGTGCCGCCGTTGACCGAAGAACGCCGCCGCGAGATGGTCAAACAAGCCAGCACCAAGATCGAAGACTGCCGTATCGCGCTTCGGAACATCCGCCAAGACGCGCTGAAAGATGCCAAAAAAATGAAAGAAAACAAAGAACTGTCCGAAGACGACGTCAAGCGTGTTGAAAAAGAATTCGATAAGCTGATGAGCGACTATCAGACCAATATCGAGGCGACATTCAAGGCTAAAGAACAGGATATACTAACCGTTTGATGAGGCCAGTAGATAGTAGGGCGGTGGTGGCGGCTGATCGGGTAGCTGATCGATTAGGGAACGACCCGGGAGCTTTCGCAGTGTTTGATCCGTCGAGGCGTGCGCTGTGGTCGCAGGACATACATCAGCCAAATGCGAATGATACGCTTTTTACTCGATGGCGGAAGTGGGGTGCACGAGCCATGGATGTGCTGGCGTATGAGATTGATCGAGAAGGATATATGCGCGAACTTGGTGAAACGCTTAGTCAGCGAGGTATGACAGCTCGCATCGGCCACGTGACAGTTTTTGCTACAGACCGAGCTGAAGAATTTTTGGGGCACCGAATAATTGCCGGTGTCGCAAATGCTGGGGGTGTTGCGGACATGTTTGAAGCTCTCAACGAACAAATCACAGAATTTGCAAAACGAGTTAGCGACCCGCCACACATAAAAGGCTACCGGGTTGCTGCTCGGTCAATCTATTCATCACAGCGAACTACAGACGAGCAAGAAGCCGGTGGTGTGGCGTAATGTCATCTCTGCAATTTCGCTGGTTGATTTTTCGATACAAAGGACGAGCTAAATGACGCACATTCCTCGACATATCGGGTTCATCCTCGATGGTAATCGACGCTGGGCACGTGAGCATGGCTTGCCAACATACGAAGGGCATCTGGCGGGCTTGAATGCGCTGGAAGATGTCTTGCGCGCTAGTGTCGATGCCGGTGTCGAATACATTTCGTTTTACACCTGGTCGACCGAGAATTGGAATCGGGCTGAGTCAGAAGTCAGCGCCATGATGAAACTGATTCGCCGGGTGTTCAAACGCGAACTGAAAGAATTGATCAAGGCCGGTTGCAAATTAGTCGTCGTCGGCGAAAAAACCCATCTGCCAGACGACATCATCCAGATGATCCATGACGCCGAAGCCAGCAGCCGGGATGGCGATAAAGCTACGCTCGTGATGTGCTTTAATTACGGCGGTCAGCAAGAAATCGTCCGCGCCACTCAGCGCGCCATCGCGGCCGGCGTCGACCCAGATAGTTTGACGCCGGATAATTTCGCGCAGTATCTGGATCACCCAGATGTGCCGCCATGTGATTTGATCGTCCGTACCAGTGGCGAGCAGCGTCTGAGCAACTTTATGTTGTGGCGCAGCGCCTACAGCGAATTTCTGTTTTTGGACAAATATTGGCCCGACATGACGCCCGCCGACGTCGGTGCTATACTGGACGAATACACAAAGCGTAACCGCCGACACGGCGCGTAGGGGAGAGAATGAGCGTGGATATTCTGATTTTGATTGCGTCGATTTTCTTGGGCCTCATCATCTTGACGGTGCTCGTCGCCATCCACGAACTCGGGCACGGTATCGCGGCGCGGCGTAACGGCGTGGTGGTCGAAGAATTCGGGATCGGTTTTCCGCCCAGGGCGTGGGCGCGCAAAATCAAAAAAAGTCTACTCGGCAAAAACGTCGAATACACCTTGAATTGGCTGCCGCTGGGCGGGTTCGTCAAATTGCAGGGCGAGCACGACGCTGATAGCGGCAAGGGCGATTACGGCGCCGCGACCTTTTGGCAAAAAACCAAGATTTTGCTCGCTGGCGTGGCGGTCAACTGGATCGCGGCAGCGGTGCTGTTGACACTGCTGGCGCCGTTTGGCGTGCCAAAGATTTTGCCTGACCAATTCAGCGTCGCCAGCGACACGCAGACTATCGCTGAAGCGCCGCAAATCACCACGGTGCAAGACGGTTCTCCGGCGGAAGAACTAGGCCTACAGAGCGGTGACGAGGTGCTGCGTATCAACGGCCAACAAATCGAAAGCTCAGACAGCTTGATCGCGACGACCGCAGCCGAAGCCGGCAATGAGATTAGCCTAACCGTCGAGCGCGACGGCCAGGAAATCACCGAGTCGGTGACGCTGCGTGACGCCGAAGCAGGCGCGGAAGAAGGTTACTTGGGTGCGGGTATCGGTCAGCGCGAATATCTGCGCTCGACCTGGAGTGCACCGATTGTCGGTGTCGGTTTGACGGCGCAGTTCACGTGGCTGACGCTAGACGGGCTGGGTGACACGCTGGTGAAATTTGGTGCTGGACTGTTTCAGTCGGTTAGCCTGAGCGAAGACACGCGTCAAAGCGGCGGTGAGAACCTGTCGGCTGCTGGCCAAAACGTGGCTGGGCCGGTCGGATTGATTGGTGGGATTTTGCCGCGTTTGATCGAAGCCGGGCCGATTCACATCGTCTTTATCACCGCGATCATCTCGCTTAGCCTGGCAGTCATCAACACGCTGCCGATTCCGGCGCTCGACGGCGGTCGTTGGTTCCTGACGGCGCTGTTTCGTGTCATCAAACGTCCGCTGACCGCCGAGCGCGAAGAATCAATCAACGCGATTGGATTCTTGGCACTGATGGCGCTGTTTGTGTTAATCACGATCGCGGATATCGGTAAACTCTGATGAGTACACCTGCGATCGGCAAACGGAATTGGCGTCAGGTCATAGCAGCAACGGTAAGCTACAGCGCGTGGGTGGCGGCGGTCTTTGTATTGGCGCAGTTGGTGGTGGTCGCCGTGCTCGTGCTGATCGAAGCGCTAAATATCGATACATCGGCTGTCAGTGAAAATGTCTTTAATCTATCGATCGGTGCCATCAGTTACGTCGTCATGGCTGTGCTGACGATCGGTGTACCGAAGTGGCTGTACGGTAAATTGACGACGCTCAGCGAAGTCGGTTTGCAGCGCAGCATCAATTGGCTCGACATTGCGCTGGCTGCGGCCGGTATCGTGACGTATTTTGTGCTCAGCGTGGTGTTGATCAGCCTGGCCAGTCAGCTGTTGCCGTGGTTTGACGTGCAACAGGCCCAAGAAACCGGCGTCAGCGAGCCGCAGCGTGGATTCGAGCTGGCTCTGGTATTTGCACTGTTTGTGGTGGTGGCGCCATTTGTCGAAGAACTGATCTTTCGTGGCTATTTGTACGGAAAATTACGGGCGCGCCAGGTGCCGTTTTGGCTGGCGGCGTTGGTGGTCAGCGCACTGTTTGGCGCGGCGCACGGTCAGTGGAATGTGGCCGTCGACACCTTTGCGCTCAGCCTGGTGATGTGCGCGGCGCGAGAAGTCAGCGGCTCGTTGTGGCCGGCGATATTGATGCATGCTATGAAAAATGGCTTGGCATTTTATTTGCTATTCGTCAATCCAATTCTGATCCAGGGAGTGATGTAGCGTGTCAGAAATCATCGTCGTCAAAGTTGGCACGCGGTCGCTGCTGGGCGATCACGAAGCGCCCGAAGCCACGGTATTCCAACAAATCGCTGATGACATCGACGCGCTGTATGACGACTACCAGATCGCGCTGGTTGCCAGCGGCGCGGTCGGCTTCGGCGTGCAGCACATGGGGCTGGCGGCACGGCCTGAGTATGCGCCGGAGCAGCAAGCCTTGTCGATGATCGGGCAGGTTGGCTTACTGCGTCGCTGGCGTGAATCGTTAGAGCCGCGACCGATCGGTCAAGTATTGGTGACGCGACATGATCTGAAAGAAGAAGAAACCAACGAAGCCTTTGTCGCCAGCGTCCACGCATTGTGGCAGTACGGAGCGGTGCCAGTTATCAACGAGAACGACGCCGTGTCCAGCGAAGGCATCAGCTTTGGTGACAACGACCGACTGGCGGCAGCGGTGGCGCGCTCGCTGGGTGCGACCAAATTGGTCTTGCTCACCAACCAAAATGGCATCATGGAGCAGTTTGGTACTGATGAGCAGCGGCGCTTGCCCCAGGCTGACCTGGAGACATTGCGCGAGCATGTCCAGCCGGCGATTTCGGATATGGGCACCGGGGGCGCCACCAGCAAATTACTGGCCGCCGAGTCGCTGCGTGCCGATGGTGTCGAGGTCTACATCAGCGACGCGCGCATCGACCGGCCGATCCAGGCAACCTTGAGTGGAGAAATGGGTACAAAAATTGTACAATAGTCGTCATGCGAGTTTCTAATCTATTTACAAAAACCCTCAAACAAGCCCCAGCCGGTGAGGTGGCTAAAAACGCACAGCTGCTCATTCGGGCTGGTTATGTCTACAAAGAAATGGCTGGTGCCTACGCGTACCTGCCGCTGGGACTGCGCGTCCTCGAAAACATCAAACAAATCGTCCGTGAAGAGATGAATGCGATCGATTCAAACGAAGTCGTGATGACGACCTTGCAGCGACGCGATATCTGGGAGAAAACCGGCCGCTGGAGTGACGATGTGGTCGATGTCTGGTTTAAGACCAAGCTACAGGATGATACTGAGCTGGGTCTAGGTTGGAGCCATGAAGAGCCAATTGTCGAAATGATGAAGCAATATGTGCATAGCTATAAAGATCTGCCGGTGAGTTTGTATCAATTTCAAACCAAGATGCGTAACGAGCTGCGCGCTAAAAGCGGTGTTATGCGTGGGCGAGAATTCGTCATGAAAGACATGTATAGCATGCACACCAGCAAAGAAGAGCTGGACGGGTACTATGAACAGGCGATCGAAGCATATAAACGTGTCTACGAACGACTCGGCGTTGGGGCAGACACCTACGTCACCTTCGCTAGTGGCGGTGCCTTTACGAAATTCTCCCATGAGTTCCAGACGGTCTGTGAAGCAGGTGAGGACGTTATTTATCTGCACCGCGAAAAAAATATCGCTGTCAACGAGGAAGTGCTCGACGAGGCGGCTGCCGAACTGGGCGTCGACAAGGCAGAGCTCGAAGCGGTAAAAACGGTTGAGGTCGGTAACATCTTTAACTTTGGCTCACAAAAAACCGATGAGATGGATCTCTACTACACCGACGCTGACGGCAAACAGCAGTCGCTCTATATCGGTAGTTACGGTATTGGTATCACACGTATGATGGGCGTGATTGCCGAAAAAATGAGTGATGACAAAGGCCTGGTCTGGCCTGAAAACATCGCGCCGTACCGCGTGTATCTGGTGTCGATCGGCGAACAAGGCGGTAAACGTGCTGATGCGTTGTACGAAACACTCAAATCCAAAGGTATCGAAGTATTGTACGACGACCGTGACGAGCGACCGGGCGCTAAATTCGCCGACGCAGAACTGATGGGTATCCCGATCCGCGTCACAACCAGCGACCGATTGGGCGACAGCTATGAATACACCGAGCGCGCCAGCGGCGAGACACTCGTATTGACACACGACGAGCTGCTTGCTAAGCTAGAGCAATCTCAATAACGGCTCATAGCTCGAGCCGTTTTCAAAAGGGGAAACACCGATACAGATTTTTCTAGAGAAATGCGAGGAATATTACATCATGAAAAAAACCTACCAAATCACCAAACAAGGCCGCGTTGAGCTCGAAGCTGAGCTGGAACAACTGAAAGGCCGCCGCGGCGGTATCGCCGAGAAAATCGCTGCCGCTCGCGACTACGGCGACCTAACTGAAAACGCCGAATACGACGCTGCTCGCGAAGAGCAGGGCTTGGTCGAGACGCGCATCGCCGAGATCGAAGATATCTTGATGAACGCCGAAGAGCTAAAAGCCAGCCACAAAAAAGCCGTCTCACTGGGTAGCACCGTCGTGCTCAAAAGCGGCAAAAAAGAGGTGAGTTACACCATCGTCGGCTCTGTCGAAGCGAACCCTGGTGAACTGAAAATCAGCGACGAATCGCCAATCGGCAAGGCGCTACTCGGCAAGAAGGCCGGTGATAAGGCCGAGATTACCACCCCCAAGGGCACGACCGAATACACAATTCACGAGATCAAGTAGACACTATCTGTCATCACCCAGTCGCCCTTGGAGCAATCTGAGGGCGACTTGTTTTTTTATAACCTACCGTCATGAGAAAGGAGAATATCCATGACAGCGATAACTACTAATCCAGCAGAGCAATTATTAGCACAATACGGCGAAGACGTGCCAGAGTTTAGCGGTGAAGAACTCGACCTCGTCTGCGCTTATCTCGAAGAGCGCGGACTTCGCTCTGTCGGCGGCTATTGTCCCAAGCGTAGCTGATATTTTCGGGGATCGAAAGCGCGGCATCAACGCACTGCGTCGACAGCTCGGTGAATTTACAACTGGTCCATATATCGCTGGAGGAAAATACTATCCGCGCGGCATCATGGCGTATCAATAACCTCAACACCTCTGATATACTGGAGAATATATGGCCACACTACAAGATTACCGAAATGAACGATTACGAAAACTAGAACAGTTGCGCGAGCTGGGTGTCAATCCGTATCCTGCGGAATCTGAGCGCTCGCATTACATTGCTGATGCACTCTCACAGTACGACACGCTTGAAGGTGTCGATGTGACGGTTGTCGGGCGCATCGTCAGCATTCGCAGCTTTGGCAAGCTGGCGTTTATTCGCTTGCGTGATGAGAGCGGTGGAGTCCAGCTGTATTTGCAGGCAGATGACGTCGCTGAGCTGGATGCAGCGCGCGGCGTGCTAGGTATGAAGCAGCTCAAATTGCTCGACACCGGAGATTTTGTACAGGCGACTGGCCCGATGGTGACGACGCAGACTGGCGAACAGTCAGTTGGCGTGCGCGAATTGCGCCTCCTGACAAAATCGCTGCGTCCGATGCCGGAAAAGCTCGAAAATAAAGAAGAACGCTTTCGTCGCCGCTATGTCGATATGAATGTCAACCCAGAGGTGCGTGAGCGATTTATACGTCGCTCGAAATTTTGGCAAGCGACGCGCGATTACCTAAATGACAACGGCTTTACTGAAGTTAATATTCCCGTGCTCGAGCACACCACCGGTGGTGCAGACGCCAACCCGTTCGTGACGCACATGGACGCGCTGGATGACCATCCGTTTTATCTGCGCATTTCTCACGAATTGCCACTAAAACGCTTGCTCGGTGCCGGATTCGAAAGAGTTTACGATATCGGTCCACGCTTTCGTAACGAGAATTATACTGATGAGCATTTGCCAGAGCACGTTGCCATGGAATGGTATGCGGCGTACTGGAACTGGAAAGATGGCATGCAGTTCATGGAAGACATGTACAAATACGTGCTTGAACAAACGTTTGGTACGTTGCAGTTCAAACTCGGCGAATTTGACGTCGATATGAGTGGCGAATGGGAAGTCTGGGACTACCGCGAGGTCATCCAAAAACACTATGGCATCGACGTATACGATACGACGATTGAGCAGGTCGCAGCGAAATTGAAAGAAGAGGGGCTCGAAGTCGAAAAAACTGATTCGATCCCGCGCGGCGTCGACAAACTCTGGAAGAAAATCCGCGGTACTGTGGCCGGTCCGGTGTGGCTGGTCAATACGCCGAAATTTGTCTCGCCGCTGAGTAAAGAGAACCCTGATGATCCACGCGCTACAGAACGTTTCCAGCCAGTCATGGCCGGCAGCGAGCTGGGAAATGGCTTTAGTGAGCTCAACGACCCGATTGATCAGCTCCAGCGATTTGTCGAACAACAAGGCATGCGTGACGATGGTGATGACGAGGCCATGATGCTCGACATCGATTATGTTGAGATGCTCGAATATGGCATGCCGCCAGCGTGTGGCTGGGGATTCTCTGAGCGCGTATTCTGGATCTTCGAAGACGTCACCGCCCGCGAAGGCGTGCCATTTCCGCAACTGCGCGCCGACATCGATGAAACGACGAAGGCAATCTACCCAGACGTGCCACTACGGTAGCCAATCTCAGCAAATGTGCTCACGCTTGCATAGCCGTTGACATGCGCGCTACAGTGCAAGGCATGTCAGAATACAAACGTGATGGTGCCTACTCACGGACAGAGCGGACAAAACCAAAGCTGCGGTAGCGTTCCACGGCAAGCCAGAACATGGCACTGACGGTGATCCGAGCGTATTCATTGGCGGGCTACTGCATCATCAAGCGCTTGAATCGTGGCGATTACGGATTATGCACACAAAAATGCGTCGATCGCCCGTCAACCAGACGAATCACCGTATTTCGACTGTATTGGCGTTTGATGTGCTAGATTCGACACTACTGGCTGCACGGCGCGAAGTAAAAGTCTATCGCCATGTGGGTGAACTGTCAGTGGCGGCGATCGAGCGGGCGATTGAAACCGGAGATGATGAACAGCTACTCGAACTGCAACGAAAGTATTACCAGACACCGATTGACAGCGCTACTTGTCAAAAAGCACGTAACACCATGTGCCAGGCGCTCAAACGGGCATCGATAATGCGCTAATTTGCTCGTGCTTTGGACACTAGACGTGAGGTTGTATTATATCTAGCACTATACTTATTGAATAGCTGAAAGGTGCGCGATGTCAGAAAACATGAATGGGCAGCCTGATGAGTTTGCAGAGATACTCGATAGAATTTCAGACGAGTCTGCGCCTATGTTGAGAGCAGTTACTGCGTACGATCGAGCACGTGAGCAAACACTGGATACTTTTAGTCAACTGGTCGCAAATGTCAGTCAGGGTGATACTGCGCCGGACGAGCCGATTAATTTTGATTTGACAGCCGAATCGCGCGCTTTTTCTGGTGTAGCGCAAGTCGTGTATGCAGGGGGGGCGAGCGATACGGACACGGTCAGCCAGGTATTTTCGCTTGCCTCGCGTGAGAGGGTGGCACTATTCCGCCAGCTGGTTGATTGCCAGCGCGGATGCTTTCTGTCGCTGGACCCTGATTACATCAGCGAACAGGTAGCAGATTGCATGATGAGAGAAGGTAGTCCAGACGACATAGCCCAACCGCTCGAACACGTGTATCTGGATGATTTGATCGACGATGTTGAAAATTTGCGTCAACATCTCACAGCCAGCGCATCTCATACACAGCCGTCAGGCGGACAAGCTACACTGCAAGTGAAGAAATCAGCCGCGGAGCATGTCGGAGATGTCGCCAAGATCACAGCGGGTGTACTGGCTGCAATGGCAATCGAACGATTTTTGCGACGGAGTAGTTAATGGTGACGGCCGGTATCGAAACGCTGCTTCCATCAGAACGTCGTTTGGACTATGTGGTTGAGGTTTTGCGGTTAGAGCTAGATGAGCTGTTTGCAGAGCCCGCGCTCGACAGTGACGAAGTGCTCGATTCCGGAAGTGAACTGTCGCGAGATGTGCTTATGCTAAGTGAACTGAGTCGGTGGATGGCCGCGATGCTCGCGTCTGAATTAGAGGATAGGGATAAGGTAGCGCATAACATGTATCGCGGTATGAGCTTTGCACTCGATACCATCGATGCTGTGAGCCAAGAGCAGGATTCGGTGGCAAAGCTACCACTCAGCTCGATCATCGATATCTCCGAGACACCAGGTAGTGTAGAGATGCTAGCGGATAGTCTGCGCACCGAAGTCGCTACGTACCTGTCGGCTAGCCCGCACATAGATGCGCTGATAGGCCGTTACATGCACCAAATTGATCACGATGTCATGCCGCATCATGTCGAGATAGCGGCGGGGATGATGCTACTGCTCTACGAACGAGCGATTGCCGAGCATGAAATCGAGACCAGCGTAGAACAGGCGAGTGTCGATGATTTTTTATCGTGAGTGATGCGTGTACGTAGTTTTATTATAATACCACTGTAATATTTCTCGGATCGTGCTGGCATACAGACATGACAATTACCACGACACAAAAACGGATAAAGATTGGCGCCAGTCGCGGGGTGACAATACCTGCAAAAGATCTACGTGCACTCGGTGTCGAGACTGGCGATGAGCTCGAGCTGGTGGCGCGTAAGAAAACCAATCACGCTGACGACAGTCTAGTTGAAAAAACTGCCGATGATATCTTGGCGCGATATGACCAAGATTTCAAAAACCTCGCGGAGCGTTAGATGATTTTCTGACAATCGAGCAATTGCTGGGATTACATGTACGTGCTGTAAAGAGATATGGCGGTTCGGTCGGCGTCCGCGACATGGGACGCCTCGAGTCAGCGCTAACATCGCAAACTCAAGAAGTTTTCGGCAAAGAACTTTATGCTACGATTTACGGAAAAGCTGCCGTATTGATGCGCAACATCATCGCCGATCATCCGTTTAGCGACGGCAATATGCGGACCGGAAGTTTGGCCGCGTTGGCGTTTCTTGAACTCAATGGACAACAATTCATCGCACAACCTAGCGAGCTCGAAGATTTCGCCGTCGCCCTAGCGACCGAATACCTAGAAGTCGAGGCGATCGCCGAGTGGCTGAAAACTCACACAGCTGCGGTATAACCAGACACATGCACACCGAATCGACTGGTATCGTCCGCGACTATCTGAAAAAGATCAAAGGGAAGTTCTACGCTGGCGATGCCACTGAACATAATTATCGCTCAGCACTGGAATCGCTGGTCGAAGGATTGTTGCCAGGTATTTCAGCACTCAACGAACGTAAGCGTGTCAGCGTTGGCGCGCCGGATTTTTGTCTGTTTCGTAAACGGCAAAGTCCCGACCAGATGGAGCTCATCAAACGCATGCCGGTCGGATTTATCGAAGCCAAAGACATCGAACACTGCCAAAAAATCATCAAAATCCTCGTCGAAACTGATCGAATTATGAACCAAATCGGGTAATATGGTGTGCCTAAATCAGATGTGTATTGACAAAAAACAGATAAAAGTATAACATATACTAGTATGAGTGAAAACTACAGCGGACCTCCGATAGATGATTTTACGGTGACTTCTCGTGGCGTGGCGCTACCAGACGTCGCGTTTGAAACACCCCAAGAGCGGCTGCATGATTTAGCTGATGAGGACTTTGGTTTGACAAATCGTGGTACAGTGTATCGTGATCACAAGTCCGGTTTGATACTCGCAGACACATACGATTTACAACAACTTCAGGCAGATGAGAAAAGTATACGAGCTGGAGCCTTTATAAAGTCTGTTACCGCTGCGAACGGTATTCGGCGGTATATTGTCGATGCTCGTCGCATACGAAGTCTTCACTTGCCGACTACCAACCTAGAGCTCGATTCCGAGCTTCCTGACCCTATGGACACAGATCGCATGCGGTTACGTCAAAAACGCTATGGTACACAGCTTGTGAGTATGATGGTTGTGAGGGATTTTGATCGAGTTGTAGGATATGGGGATGCTGATCTACAAGTTCCTGCGCAAATACTCTGTCATCAGGTTGATGAATTTCTCGACGAGAATCAGCTCAATCTTGGTAAATCGCAATCAGTATGGTTGCCATCCGCGGATCGCACTGCCAGCGGGCTTGAATTTCACCAGTTTGATAACTCAATCCAAGACGTTCTCGGTAACAATGGAGATTCTGAACATCTTGGATCACAGGGTGAGCGGCGTGCATCGGAGGCGGGTGATAGCGATGAGTAGCAGCCACTTATTTGTGGTGTGACTTTACGCGGCCTTGGCGTAATCGGCTTTTGAGCCTCGGATAGCGCGCTCACCAAGTGGTTTGTTGGTCTTGAGCTTGTTTAGTTCATAACCAGCGCGTCGGCCTGCCTCGAGTGATATGATGCCGCCGCCGATGATTACTCCACCTAATGCTGGGTTGACGGCGGTTACGCCGATTCCAGCGGCAATCGTCAAAACATCGAGACCTTTGCTGAACTCGATAGCGTTCTCTGAAAGACTTCGTTGTTTGACGAGTTGTTCTGACATGCGTATATTATACCACAATTTATGCTACCACGCTGGTGCTGATATAGTACATGGCATGAAACCTCAGCTCGTCGTCCAGCAAAAATTCACCCCGCTGGTCAACCGCTATAAAATATTATCGCCAGATGACAAGAAATTATTGGCGATGGCGCAGCAGAAACGCTTTGCGTTCAAGGAAAAGGTGTGGTTTTATGCCGATGAAGAACGCACGCAAGAAATCTTTTCGTTTCGGGCTGAAAAAATAGCAGATGTGCATGGTAGGTTTTTTGTCGAAGACGTGGACGGCACGATGCTGGGAGGATTTCGCAAAGAATTTAAAAAGTCGTTGCTGCGCAGTTCATGGGTGCTATTGGACCGTGACGGCAACGACGTGCTGCGCATCAGAGAAAGCAGTAAACTTTACGCGGTTGTACGGAGATTTATCGAGTGGGTGCCGATTGTCGGTGATGCGTTCGAAGTGATTGAATGGTTGGCTATGTTTCATTTTGAATTGGTCGCGCTCGACGACAGCGAAAGACTCGGTATCTACAAAAAGACTAATATGGTGCGAGACTACTATATGCTGGAGTCAACCGATGAGTTGCAGAATATGGTGGATTGGCGCGTACTCGCGGCGATGGCAGTCGCACTCGATGCACTCCAAGCGCGTTAACGAGTGCGGTATACTAGCGGCATGAAGCAGTTCGTTTTTGGATTGGTAGCGACAGTACTATTGCTCTCTGGTGCGCCGGTACAAGCGGTGAGTTTGGATAGTTTCACCATCACCGACTACGATGTCGAGATGACGCTGGGGCGGGACGGCGAGCAGCGCTCGACGCTGGATGTCACCGAGACGATCACGGCGAATTTCACCCAGCGTAACACCAATCGCGGTATCGAGCGCGCGTTTGCCAAAGAGTACGACGGGCACCCGACGGACTTTCAGCTGCAGTCGGTGACTAATGAATCTGGCACGGAATTACCGTATCATTGGTCGGGCGACACGCTGCGCATCGGCGAATCGGATGTCTATGTGTACGGTGAGCAAACCTATGTCATCGAGTACAGCCAGCGCGACGTCACCAAAGAATACGAGGACACCGGCAAGGCTGAATGGTATTGGGATGTGATCGGCGATGAGTGGCGCGTGCCAATCGCCCAGGCATCGGCGACGATCCAGGTCGATGAATCCCTGCGCTCAGCAATCCAGACTGATCTGCAGTGCTATCAGGGCGTGCGCCAATCGACTGACCGTTGCGCGGTGACGGGCGATGACGGCGAGTATCAACTGGCGGCGGCAAACTTGGGCGATGGCCGCGGTATGACGGTCGCGCTGGGGTTTGTGCCCGAGACATTTGCCGTCTACCAGCAGCCGTGGTGGCAGCAGGCGCTGGCGGTGTTATTCGTGGTGTTTATCGCCATGATGATGGTAGTGACGCCGATCGTGTTGTTGATCGGCGGCCTCATGCTATATCTGCGCTATCGACGCTACCAGGATGCTGATGTCGAGGCGCGGTCGATACTGGATCGGCCAAAGGCGCCGGAATATCTTCCGCCACCTGATGCCTCGGTGTTAGAAAGTGCTGTGGTGCGTGGTAAATCCCTCAATGGCCGAGCGCTGTCGGCCCAGGTGATCGATTGGGCGGTGCGCCACTACATCGTCATCAAGCAGACTGGTGAAAAAACCTGGCTAAAACCAGCCGAATACAAACTGGAAGCTGTCAAAGATTTCGTCGACTTATCCGAGCCAGAGCGCAAAGCAGCCAAGCGCTTGTGGGGCCACGAACCAGTGGTCGGCTCGACGCTGACGTCGGCGGCCATGAAACGCCGCGCACGCACCATCACCCTAGGCCTGAGTTCGCAGACCAAAGCGATTAAGCGTGGCCAGTTCTACACCAAAAACCCTCAGGCCAGCCGCTGGTTCAAGACATTTAGCAACTGGATGTTTGGCCTGTTTGTGGTGTTCTTGCTCAACGCCGGATTTTTGTTCTTGGGCGTAATCAGTCGAGGCTTGAGCAAAACACGCTACCTAAACACACGCGGCGCAGAGCTCAAAAAATACCTGGACGGACTGGAGTATTACATCGAAATCGGCGAAGCGGAGCGGCTGAAGATACTGCAGAGCCCGGACGGCGCTGAAACAGTCGGTGAGGCGGCTAGCGACCAGGGGGCGCGAGTCAAATTATACGAGCGGGCGCTGCCGTACGCGGTGCTATTCGGCCAAGAAAAAGACTGGGCCAAAGCGCTCGAGCAATTGTACGTCGACACCGATTCATCACCGAACTGGGATCAAACGCATGACGGCGTGTTTGAGGCAGCGGCATTTAGTTCGATGCTCGGCGGCATCACCAGCAATGTCAGTCAGGCCAGCAGCTACTCGTCTTCGTCTAGCGGCGGTTCGAGCGGCGGTGGCTTCTCCGGCGGCGGCGGTGGTGGCGGCGGTGGCGGTGGCTGGTAAATCCACCGACATGATATAATCGAACGTACGAGA
>JAUIGH010000062.1 GCA_030429935.1 bacterium
ACGGCAAATACTCGAGATATGTCACTCGCTTGCCGCGGTGTGACGCCAGTAATTGCACCATCAACGCAAAGACCGGCGGCTGCGAACGACTGAGAAAGTATGTGCGATTAGCCGTCGGAATGAAGCCGTATTTACGTAACATGAACTTGTAGTTTTCCATCATGGCCTCGATCCGTGACCATTCACTGTCGGCCGCCAGTCCAAGCATGATGAAATACGTATCCCAGTAAAACTGCTCGCCAAATCGGCCGCCCGGCACCTGGTAGCGGTGCGGCAATGACAAAAGCGACCCACGATTAACGCGATTACGACGCTCTAGTTCTGACCATAGCGCAGAGATATGCTGTTCAGCCGATGCGTTCTCATCCGGCACGTATGGATCACGTTCTTTGTGTGGAGCAAATTCGTAAAAATGTCGATTGATAAACTCATGCAGGTCAAAATCAGGATCTTGTTTCGCTAATGCGTACTCTTGTTTAATGGCTTTGGAGCGTTTTTTTGGCACCAAGTCTACAAACGTTTTACCGTCACCGAGCACGTTGCGGCGTTGGACTTCTTCAAATAATTCACCGTACGCTTCGTCCGGACTACGCCTGGCACGAACCAAGGCTCCCGCCGACAGCGCGATTCCCGTCTTGATCTTTTCTGGTGTTTTCGGCAACCGTGGCCGTGACATGCGTACCATGCTAATAGTATAGCGAGATTCGCAGTGGTATCAAAGCGTCGGCGCTATTTGTTGGCGCGCTTGCGCTCATTAGCATCGAGATAGCGTTTACGCAGGCGGAGATTTTTTGGTGTGACTTCCAGTAACTCGTCGTTTTCGATGAAGTCGATGCACTGCTCCAGACTCAGTTGCGTGTGCGGCGTCAGTTGTACCACACCATCGCTCGAGCTCGACCGCATGTTGGTCAAATGCTTGGCTTTGCAGACATTGATCTCCATGTCTTCACCGCGTCGATTGAGCCCGATGATCATACCGGTGTACACCGTGGTGCCTGGCCCGACATAGAGTTCGCCGCGAGCTTCGGCAGCCTGCAGTGCATATGGCGTAGTGACGCCCGGTTCATAGGCGATTAGCACGCCGTTTCGTGACTGCGGCAGCTTGGCACCGAGCGGCTGATAACCGTGCGGTAGTGTGTTCATGATGACGGTGCCTTTGGTAGCGGTCAGTAGCAAGTTGCGCAGTCCGATCAAGGCGCGAGTCGGCAAGATGTATGTCAAACGAACGGCGCCTGACGACGATTGATCTTGCTTGATCAGCTCGGCACGACGGACACCGAGCTCTTGGCTAACCGCACCATTGAATTCTGGTGCAATTTCGATCAGAAGCTCTTCGACTGGTTCTTTTTCGACGCCGTCTTCGGTGATGGTGACGACTTGTGGTCGACCGACTTCAAACTCGTAGCCCTCGCGGCGCATCGTCTCGATCAACACACTCAAGTGCAATTCACCACGGCCAGCAACCGCAAAACCGATGCCGTCCTCGCGGACTTGTAGTGCAACATTGGTCTCGAGCTCTCTAGTCAAGCGGTCACCTATCTGGCGTGACGTGTTAAACTCACCTTCTTTGCCTTTCATTGGACTGGTATTTGGACCGAGGTACATGCTGAGGGTTGGCGCTTCGACGTCAATCGTCGGCAACGCCTCAGGTTGTTCTTTGTCGGCGATGGTGTCACCGATGTGTGCTGCGGCCACACCCGTCACAGCTACAATGTCGCCAGCGCCGGCTTCGCCGATCGCTTCACGACCCAAGCCACGATAACCGTAGACTTCCTCGATACGAGCTGACTGAATTTGGTCGCCATCTTTGATCAGCGAAACAGCTTGGGATTTCTTGACCGAACCCCGCGTGACTCTGCCAATGGCATATTTACCGACGAAATTGTCATACTGCAGACTGGTGACAAGTAGTTGCAACCCACCGTCTGCACTGACGCGCGGTGCTGGCACATCCTGCTTGATCGCATCGAACAGCACGCCGAGGTCGGTCTGTTCGCTAGCATCACTCGGCACGCTGGACCACGCTTTGCCGTCGCGCGCAATCGCGTAGTACGTCGGGTAGTGCAGCTGTGAATCATCAGTGGCCAGCTCGAGGAACAAATCGCTGATTTCGTCTTCGACTTCGCTGATACGAGCCGCTGGCTTGTCAATTTTATTGATGACAACAACGGGCTTTAGGCCCAGTTCGAGCGCTTTTGATAGCACGAATTTGGTCTGAGGCATCGGACCTTCGGCGGCATCGACAATCAGCAACACGCCATCCGCCATGTTGAGCGTGCGCTCAACTTCGCCGGAAAAGTCGGCGTGCCCCGGCGTATCGATGATATTAATTTTGTAATCATCATGAAAAATTGACGTCTGCTTGGCAGTGATGGTGATGCCACGTTCGTGCTCCTGGTCGCCAGAATCCATCAACAGCTGCTGACTCATCTCGGCTTGATTATCACGAAATGTATTGGATTGTTTGAGCAGCCCATCGACCAGCGTTGTCTTGCCGTGGTCGACGTGCGCGATGATAGCAACATTTCGGATGTATTCTGGTTGTGTCATAAAAATAATGCCCGGTGTTATACCTGAGGCACTCCTATGTTGACTAGTATACCACAGGTTAAAGCCGGTTTTAAGCCATGGTATACTAGAGGTACCAACAACCTAAAACCTGACACACAGGTCAAAGGAGGAACACATGGAGAATATCAACCTAGAGTCCGCATGGCAGCGCAGCTATGACACGATGGTAGAGTTCCTGCCGTTGCTAGTCGGCGCATTGGTGCTATTGCTGGTTGGCTACATCGTTGCAAAAGTACTCGAGTGGGTCGTCGGCAAGTTACTGGCCGCTGCACACTTTGACGCAGCATTACTCAAATCACCAGCTGGTAGCATGGTCGAACGCGTGTTCGAGAGCCCAACCCGATTTACGTCTCGTCTGACATTTTGGCTGGTGTT
>JAUIGH010000063.1 GCA_030429935.1 bacterium
TGGCAAATCGTCCCCGAAAACATCGACGAATACATGACCCGCCCCGGCGCGTGGGAAACGATGTTGCGGCAGAAGAAGATAATCATAGAGGAGTACTAGATGCAACACTATCTATCACACGGAAAGCTAGCAGCGAAAGACGGCGAACGTGATAAATTAAAAGAAATACTCTTACAAGCCGCTGAGCTAGATAGTGTTGCATCTAGAACTCCTCTATGATTTTTTTTCTGCTGCATCATCGTTTCCCACGCGCCGGGGCGGGTCATGTATTCGTCGATGTTTTCGGGTACGATTTGCCACGATACACCGAATCTGTCTTTGCACCAGCCGCGCTGTTCGTTTTCTGGATAGGCCGAGAGTTTTGACCAACCGGCGTAGAGCGCGGTAAACCGCTGTCCGTTCAGCTCAAACTCGATCGTCAGCTCTTTGCCGGCAAACTCTTTCTGAAACTCAGGTAGATTCTCGGTCGGGTAATAAGCTGTCGAGAGCAATTTGCTGTCTTCGAAGACGTCTAGGTAGTAGTCGACGGCTTCTTTCGCGTTGTGATCGAACTACAAGCTAGGAATAATTTTTTGCATAGGCACCTCCTCGTACACTCTAGTATACTAATGTTATGACAAAAGCACGCATTCTCGGTGGCATCGATGCCGCTCACCCGCTGCCTAGAGACTTGAAAAAAGCGTTGTCCGAAGACGATGTGACGTCACTCTGGAATGATCTGACCGAGCTAGCGCGCAACGAATTTATCTGTTGGGTAGTTTCACCAAAAGCCGCAGAAACTCGCCAGCGGCGGATCAACCGAACGATCGAGGAGCTACGCGAGGGGCAAAGACGACCATGTTGTTGGATGGGGTGCGTTCACCGACCAGACAAAGAGCTAAATAGCACACTAAAATGGCTGACTGACAGGCAATCACACACCATGACATCTTACGCTGACAGTTATCGCGACATCGACTTTCGCAAATACCCAGAAAAATATCTGATCGGTCGCGGCGAGCAAGGCGTCCTGATCGCCGAGCCGTATAAGTCCGAAATCCTGCCACATTGGCGCTTTAAAACACCAGAAAGTGCCACGAAAAGTGCCAAAAAAATCTATGCCATGTTTGTTGAGTATGGTAAGAATAACGAATTTGTCGGCATGGACATGGCGCGGAAATTTTTACAAATGGGATTTACTCGAGCGAGACGCTACGCAAATCATCCGAGCGGTACCAAGTACCGGGCTGACGGTAGCGTTGATACCCAAGCCACCGATTGGAAAGATTCTGAAAAAGCCAAATCAGCCGCCATCTTCAAAACCTACTATGACAAAGCCAGGCAAGACCCACTGTATCTTAGGCTAAAGTCTCAGCATAAGAAGCTGTAGATGATTGACGCGACGCAGACAATAGTTAGGACAGCGCCGAGCGCGTAATTGATCCGTAAAAACCGACGCTAACCAAGCCGCGCACGATGTCAACGTGCAGGTCAGATCGACCACTCGCTGCACCTTTGGCGAGTTGCCGTAGCGCGCGAAGACATCGGCTTTCCTAGCGCCAGATACTGACTTACCGACGTCCGGTCTTTGGGGTGCGGGCGTTGCGCGTTGTTTGGCGACGCACCAGCCAGACGATCAAGACGATGACAGCCAATACTGCTAATCCGCCGACGGCCATCACCCATACTGGGATCACCCAGAATGTCTTGGTCATCTCGACAGTTTTGTTTTCACTGCCGTAGGTAAAGGTCGCGCTCAGTGTGTAGCGTCCAAATGCGTCGGTATTATCGATTGGCACCGTCCATCGCCGAGCGCTGTCTGGTAGCACCACGTCAGGCTGTTCACCGATGTTGAAATCGACATCGTGGACGATTTCGTCGCCTTTGAGCACTGACAATTTACCGAACGGTGCGAGCTGAACTTGGCTGTCGTTCGTAAATCGAACTTCTGCTTCCATGTTGTCAGTGTTAACGAAAAAGTTTCGCACATCACCATCGAGCGCGACGTCGAGGTTGGTTAGGTTCAGATTTTCTTCGATATCACCCGGCACCGTCAACAATACGAGTGACGCGACACTCGGACTCAGGTTGACCTGTCCGCCGTCATCTGGCGAACTCGGTGCGAATCGCAAGGCTCCAAAGTACCCGCCTGCTTCAGCATCGGCTGGGACACGGATAGTTAATTCGACAGTGGTTGAGCCATTGGCTTCGATCGTGATGTCGTCGACCGGCTGCATGAAGCGTTTCAGACTGTGCGACGGCGCAAATTCATTTTCGTCCAAAATCAACGCCGGCGTGCCGTCTTCATCACCAGCGATGAAATCGTTTTGGATTGGGCTGACGCGAACGTCGCTATCAGTCGGGTTAGACACCGTGATGTCGACCGTGTCAGTCTGGCCAGGCTCGATCGAGATGTCGGTGCGGACTGGCGATACTTTGATTGTGTTGGCGGTCGATGTGGTGTCTTGTTCGGCCAGCACTGACGGTGCGACAGCGACGATTCCAGCCAAGCCAACCAGACCAACCAGTGTATATAGTGATGTGCGAAGTGATTTCACGCGGATTCTCCTGTAGTAATTATCGAGCGACACGCCCACCGTGTGCAGTGCGGATTGCTAGAATTTGCCGACGGCGATCATGTTGAGATCTGCCGAGTAAGCACCAGCTGGGGTGTTGTTGCTGACCGTAGCGCCAAAGGTCAGCTGCATGTTTTTGTTGTTGGCTGGTGCGCCTGCTGTATCGAGGAATGGGTCACCAAACGGACTGGTTACACCAGTAGCGTTACCAGCGACAAAGTTGAGTGCGTAGGTTGAGTTGTTGTAGTTCGAGCCAGTCACAGGCACGAGTGAGCCGTTGGCATTGACGCTCGGTGTATCGGTGGCTGTAGCTGTCTTGACGC